>JBIIJJ010000120.1:0-5301 GCA_044233875.1 Miltoncostaeaceae bacterium
AAACACGGCTTCTGGCACGGACAATACGCCGAAAGGCTGACGACATCCTCCCCAACAGTCCAGTCGTTACGAGCGTCACGGCCGGACATCATCCAATTGGGGCCGCGGGGCCCCTCGCTAGCATGCCTGCGTCCCGCCGACACCCTCCCGGAGCCCACGTGCCCGCACGCCGCCTGATCACCGCCCTCGCCCTCGCCGCCACTGCCGCGTTGCCCGCGGCGGGCCTCGCGCAGACCGGCACGACACCTGACGCACCCACGGTGCAGTTCCCCGTCGGGGCGATTCCGCAGGGCGTGACCGTCGGTGGCATCGACGTGTCGAACCTCGCGGCGCTCGACGCCCGCCAGCGCGTGTTCGAGCAGTTCGTCACGCCCCGCCGCGCCCCGCTCGCCGTGACGTTCCAGGGCAAGCCGTTCGCCATCGACCCCGATGCCGTGGGTTACCGGGCGGAGGTTGACCAGGCGATCCTGCGGGCGTTCCAGGCGGCTCCCGCCCCCGGCACCGTGGTGGACGTTCCGGTTGCCCAGACGATCAAGCAGGCCAAGCTGCGCGACGTGCTCACCTGGCGCAACACGCAGTTCGAGGTCGACGGCAAGGACGCCGCCGTGGCGCTGCGCGGCCTGCAGCCGGTGATCCGGCGCGCATCGCTGGGCGCCGAGATCGACGTGCCCAGGTCCGTCGCTGTGCTGGGGCCGGCCATCCTCGTGCCCCGTGCCACCACCCCGGTGGCGCTGCCGGTCAAGCGCGTGCGGCCGTCGGTCACCTCCGTGGGCCCGGTCATCGTCATCGACAAGAGCGCGTTCAAGCTGCGGCTCTACCGCGGCACCACGAAGCCCGACGGCACCGTGATGAAGCGCATTCGCACGTATCCCATCGCCATCGGCCAGCCGGCGTACCCCACGCCCACGGGCAACTACTCGGTCATCCAGAAGCAGGTGAACCCCACCTGGTTCCCGCCGAATTCCCAGTGGGCCGCGGGCCTCGGCCCGGTGCCCCCGGGCCCGGGCAACCCCCTGGGCACCCGCTGGATCGGCACGTCTGCACCCGCGATCGGAATGCACGGCACGCCGAACCCGTCATCCATCGGCAGCATGGCGTCGCACGGCTGCATCCGCATGTACATCTCGGACGTCGAGAACCTCTACCCGCGGGTGGAGATCGGCACCCCGGTGTTCATCCGGCCCTAGCCCCGGCAGGTCAGCCGCGCTCGAGCAGGGCCCTCACGCGGGCCGCGTCGACAGGCGGCATGAGCGCCCTGATGTGCGTGCCCTCGGGCCCGGCGTCCTGCACCACGTCGCGTCCGTGGGCGTAGATGGCCGAGATGACATCACCACGGGAATAGGGCACGTCGAGCTCAAGTCGTTCCCACCGGGCACGGGCCGTGGTGAGCAGGCGGTCGCGGAGATCGTCGAGGCCCTCACCCGTGATGGCGGACGTCATCACCGCCTGCGGGTAGCGGCGGGCCAGGGCGTCGCGCTCGTCGACATCGAGCATGTCGACCTTGTTGAGCACCAGCAGGCGGGGCACCTCGTCGGCCCCGATCTCGTCGAGGACCTCCTCCACGGCGCCGGCACGGGCGGCCCGCCCCTCGTCATCCTCGGAGGCGTCGGCCACGTGCACGATGAGGTGGGCGTCGCGGACCTCGTCGAGCGTGGAGCGGAATGACTCCACCAGCTGATGGGGGAGGTGCCTGATGAACCCCACGGTGTCCGACACCAGCACCTTCATGCCGTCCTTCGAGAACGCGCGCGTGGTGGCATCGAGGGTCTCGAACAGGGCGTCGTTCACGTCGACGTGCGCACCGGTGAGGGCGTTCATGAGGCTCGACTTGCCGGCATTCGTGTAGCCGGCCAGGGCCACGCGCGTGACCGACGAGGCCAGGCGCTCCTCGCGCATGGTGTCGCGGCTCTTCGACACCTCGTCGATGCGCTTGCGCAGCACGCCCATGCGCGAGCGGATCATGCGGCGGTCGCTCTCGAGCTGGCTCTCACCCGGGCCGCGCGTGCCCACCCCGCCGCCCAGGCGCTCGAGGTGCTGCCAGAGGCCCTCCTGGCGGGAGTACGAGTACTCCATCTGCGCGAGCTCCACCTGCAGCTTGCCCTCTGCCGAGCGCGCGTGGAGGGCGAAGATGTCGAGGATCACGCCGGTGCGGTCCACCACCCGCGTCTTGAGCTTGTCCTCGAGGTGACGCTGCTGCCCGGCGCTGAGGTCGCCCTCGCACGCCACCAGGTCGGGCTTGTTCTCCTTGACCCACTCGGCGAGCTCGTCGAGGCGCCCGCGTCCCAGGTACAGGCGGGGGTCGGGGCGGTCGCGGTGCTGCACGACCCTGTGCACCACGCCTGCGCCGGCGGTGTCGAGCAGGTCGCGCATCTCGGCAAGGCGGTCGGCCTCCTCCACGGGGGAGCAGTTCAGCGAGGCGATCAACACCGCGCGCTCCTGCTGGCCCTGCTCGTGCAGGCCACGCTTGTCGTCCGGGTCCTCCTCGCGCCACGCGCGGCCACGGTAGGTGCGCTGGAGTTCCCTACCCACCGCCGGCACCCCGCAGGTCATCCTTGGCTGCCGCCTTGCGCATGAGGTCGATGGTGCGCAGCACGGCCTCGTCGTCCACCGGCCCCTCGGCGCGCACGAACAGCGACACCTTGCCGATCACCACGCTCAGCGCGCGCGCATCATCCGAGCGGGATCCCTGCGAGCCCCCGAACTGGGTGGGCGTCCACGCACGGCCACCCGGCACGGCCGCCCGGGCGATCTCACCGCCGATCGCACCCGCGGCCTCGCCGTCGTCCCACAGCGCGGCCACGGCCACCAGCCGGGCGCCATCCGGGCCCGTCCACTCGCGCACCGCCACCTTCTGCACGCCGGCCTCACGGGCGCTCTTCTCGAGCGCCGGAACGGAGCGTCCGAGCGCGCCGGTGGCAAGCAGGGCGGCATCCCCGGTGGTGCCCGCACCGGCGATATCGAGGCCGGGCCGCGTGGGCAGCACGCGCACCACGAAGGCGGGGTCGGCTTCGAGGCTCAACTGCTCCACGCGGCCGCCCGCACCGCAGCCCGCAACAACGGCCACGATGGCCGCCATGAGCACCGCGAGAAGGGCGGTCACTCTTAACCGAGGCACAATGGCCGCTCGCCGGGATCGCGTCATTACCGCTCTTATACTGACACGCAATCGGGGGCTCCCCGGATGCATCAGACAACTGGAGGATCGATGGGCTCCGGCGCAACGACCGGCTGGAACTACTTCAAGACCGCCATGCTGATGGCCGCGCTGACGGCGATCCTCGTGCTGCTGGGCGGTGTCATCGGCGGATCCACGGGCCTCATCGTGATGCTGGTCATCGCGGTGGGCTTCAACTTCGCCATGTACTGGATGAGCGGACCCATGGCGCTCAAGATGTCGCGCGCCGTGGCGGTCACCCCGGAGCAGGCCCCTGAGCTCCACGCGATGGTCGATCGCCTTGCCGCCCGCGCCGGCTGCCCCAAGCCCGGCGTGTACGTGACGCCCGACCCGCAGGCCAACGCGTTTGCCTGCGGCCGCAACCCCAAGCACGCCGCCATCGCGGTGACCCAGGGCATCCAGGACCAGCTGTCCGCGCGCGAGCTCGAGGGCGTGGTTGCCCACGAGATGGCCCACATCAAGAACCGCGACATCCTCATCGCCAGCGTGGCCGCCATGGCTGCCGGCGCCATCGCCGCCGTGGCCAACTGGCTCCAGTTCTCGCTCATCTTCGGCGGAGGCGACGAGGAGGGCGGCGGGGGCCTGGCCGCGATCGCCGCCATGATCATCGCCCCAATCGCCGCCACGATGATCCAGCTCGCCATCTCGCGTGGCCGTGAGTACGAGGCCGACCGCACCGGTGCCGAGCTCATGGGCGAGGCAGAGCCGCTGGCAAGCGCCCTGCAGAAGCTGCAGGCCGGGGCCGAGAGGATCCCCATGGACCCCAACCCCGCGACGGCGCAGATGTATATCGTCAACCCGTTCGCGTCGTTCCACGGCCGCGGCATCACCAAGCTCTTCTCCACTCACCCTCCCATGGATGAGCGGATCCGGCGCCTGCGCGCCCTGGAGCCGGTGACTGCGGCCTCGGCCCGGGAGGCCATTGCATGAGCATCAAGGAGACCATCCACAGCCTCATCACGGATGAGAGCGCCGCCCACAAGCGCCTCATCGAGTACGTGACCGGGCAGCTCAAGCAGGGCCGCTCGCTCGCCGAGGTCGTGGAGGACCCCTACGTGACCAACCGCCTCAACGCCATGGAGCGCCGCGCGCTGGTGGAGGAGCCCGAGATCGTGGAGGCCGCCCAGGGCGAGGCCCTCGACGAGCTCCGCGCGCAGCTGGAGGCACTGGCCTCCTCCTGACCGAGGGCACGCCGCACTAGTGTGGGCGCCCCGGCACGGCCCGGGGCACCGAAATGGAAACCTTCTTCCAGCAGAACGACACGCTCCTCGTGTTCGTGCACGGGGTCGTGCTCTTCGCCCTTGGCTTCGCGCTCTGGCTGCAGCGCCGGCGCGCCACGCGCCTGGCGCTCACCTCATCGCTGATCTGGCTGGCCTCGTTCGCGTTCCTGTCGGCGCTGGTGGTGTGGGGCTACGTGTTCGTGCCCATCCAGGCCACGTACCTGGCCCCGGAGGTCATCGAGGCGCTGGTGGTCATCCGCACGGTGCTGCAGACCATCGCCGTGGTGTTCCTGCTGCAGTTCGGCATGCGCCTGGTGCCGTGGACGCGGCGCCATCTCGTGCCGCTCACCATCGCATCGGTAGTCGTATGGGGATCGGTGCTCGTCTTCTCCACCGTGCTCGCCGGGGAGGAGGGCTGGGGCGTGCTGGAGTGGGAGGCCACCGCGGGGGCGCTGTCGCGGTACCTGTTCGTGATCCCGGGGGCGCTGCTCTCCGCCTACGGCATGTGGGTGCAGCGCGATGAGCTGACCCGCGAGGGCATGACCGGCATCCGCCCGTTCGCCGCCATCGCATCCGGGGCGTTCCTGGCGTACGCGCTCGTGGGGGGCTTCGTCGTGGAGCCCGCACCGTGGGCGCCGGGGGGCATCGCCAACGAGGTGGCGTGGTTCGACGCCACGGGCTTCCCACTCGCCGTGCTGCGCACCCTGGCGGCCATGGTGCTGCTGCTCGCGTTCATCAAGCTGCTGGACATCTTCGAGGTGGAGGCCGTGCAGCGCGAAGAGGTGCTCGAGCGCGCCCGGCTGGTTGCCGAGGAGCGCGCCCGCTTCGGCCGCGACCTGCACGACGGCACGATCCAGTCCATCTACGCCTCGGGCCTGCACCTGGAGGCCATCGCCCTCAACACGA
>JBIIJJ010000121.1:0-5299 GCA_044233875.1 Miltoncostaeaceae bacterium
AGCGCGAGGCCGTGGACCTGCCGCTGGCCAGCGTGGTGAAGGACGCCATGCGCCGCAAGGACCCCGCCTTCGACGAGAACGCCCTGGGCTTCTCCACCTTCAGCAAGTTCCTGGAGGCGTCGGCCGGCAAGGCGGGCATCTCGCTGCAGACCGACCCGCGCAGCGGCACGTACCGGGTGAGCATGTCCGACGCCCCGGCCCCGGTTGCAGTCGTGGGCGCGGATGACGACGAGGGAACCGGCGAGAACCGGCGTCGTCGTCGTCGCGGTGGTCGCGGGCGCGGGTCGGCGGGTGCCGACGGCGCGGGCGCGGGTGAGCGCGGGTCGCGCGCCGACGCCGCAGTGGCCGCCGCCGAGAGCGGCGCGGACGTGTTCGAGGTGTTCGTCACGCCCACGCCCGACCCCGACCTGGGTCAGCTTCCCTCGCTGGATGAGCCCATCACCTACGAGGACATGGTGCTCCTCACCCCCGAGGTGGAGGCAGAGGTGAAGGCCGCGGGCGTCGAGGAGGACGACCCCGATGCCCCGCCGGCCCGCAGCACGCGCCGCCGGCGCCGCCGGGCCTCCGCGGATGCCGACGTCGAGGGCGAGCCCACGCCGGACGACCTCGAGGCCATCGCGGATGAGGACGCCGCGGCGGAGGAGGCCAGCGAGGTCGGCCTCGCCGAGGTGGGCGAGACCCCCACGGCCGCCGAGCAGGAGAAGGCCGAGGAGGCCCCTGCCGAGGCTGCCGAGGAAGAGGAGAAGGCCACCTCTTCGCGCCGTCGCGTGCGCCGCAGCAGCGCCGCCAAGAAGGCCGACGAGGCCGCAGCCGAGGCTCCCGCCGAGGAGGAGAAGGCCGAGGAGGAGAAGGCCGAGGAGGCCCCTGCCGAGGAGAAGCCCAAGCGCAGGCGCGCGCCGGCCAAGAAGAAGGTGGCCGAGGAGGCTCCCGCCGAGGAGGAGAAGGCCGAGGAGGCCCCTGCCGAGGAGAAGCCCAAGCGCAGGCGCGCGCCGGCCAAGAAGAAGGTGGCCGAGGAGGCTCCCGCCGAGGAGGGCGCCGAGGCACCCGCCGAGGAGGAGAAGCCCAAGCGCAGGCGTCCCCCGGCCAGGAAGAAGGCGGCCGAGGAGCCGGCCGCGGAGGACGCAGCAGCCGAATAGCCACACCCCGGTGCCAGGCACGTGATCGGGACGAACCCCGGTTTCGTGCCTGGCACCGGGTAGCCTGCGCTCGTGCCCGCGGCAGACCTCCTGGTCAACACCCTGGCGTCGCCAATGATCCTGGCGTTCATCCTCGCGGTGTTCGCCACGGCCCTCGGCAGCGACCTCACCCTTCCCAAGGCGCTGTCGAGCGCCCTGTCGATCTACCTGCTGCTGGCGATCGGCTTCAAGGGCGGCACCGCGCTCGCCAAGGAGCAGGTGGGCGACATCCTCCTGCCCATCCTGATCACCATCGCGCTCGGTGTCATCACCCCGCTGGTGGCCTTTGTGGTCGCGAAGCGCATGCTGCCGATCGGCCGGGTGGACGCCTGTGCCCTGGCCGCGCACTACGGGTCGGTGAGCGCCGTCACGTTTGCCGCGGCCCTCACCGTGCTTGGCGACAGCGGCGTGTTCGTGGAGGGCTTCGCACCCGCACTGCTCGCGATGCTCGAGATACCGGGCATCATCGTGGCGCTGACCCTGGCCGGGAGTGCGGTGGGGGGCGAGGGATCGGGCTGGGGCGCGGCGCTCAAGGAGGCCGTGCTCGGCCGGAGCATCGTGCTGCTGGCCGGCGGCCTGGCCATCGGCTGGATCGCCGGTCCCGCGCGAATGGAACTCGTGGATCCGCTGTTCGTGGACCTCTTCTATGGCGCGCTCACGCTGTTCCTGATCGACCTCGGCGTGACGGTGGCCAAGCGGGCGCGCAGCCTGCGCGTGTTCGGGCTGCGGCTGGTGGCCATGGGCATCGTGATCCCCCTGCTCAACGGGACGCTCGGCGTGATGCTCGCCACGTTCTCGGGGCTGTCGGTGGGCGGCGCGGCCGTGGTGGGAGTGATGGCGGCCAGCGCCTCGTACATCGCCGCGCCCGCGGCGGTGCGCATCGCCCTGCCCGATGCCAACCCGGCGCTCTACCTGACGGCGGCGCTGGGCATCACCTTCCCCTTCAACATCATCGTGGGCATCCCGCTGTTCTTCTGGGTGGCGCAGGCGGTGGGCGGCTAGCGGGTATCGGGGGCGACGGGCATGATTGCCTGATGAGCGCAACCGATGACCTGCTCCACTACTCCAAGGAGTGGGCCGCATCCTTCACCCAGGGCGACCTGGGCGTGGAGCCCACCCTCAAGCTGGCCGTGGTGGCCTGCATGGACTCCCGCCTCAACCCGCAGGCCCTGCTCGGCCTGCGCCCCGGCGAGGCCCACTACATGCGCAACGCCGGCGGCACGGTGACCGACGACATGATCCGCTCGCTGTGCATATCGCAGCGCTTCCTGGGCACCCGGGAGATCATCCTCATCCATCACACCGACTGCGGCATGTTGCGCTTCACCGATGACGAGCTGCTGCGCTCCCTGCACAACGAGACGGGTATCCGACCCACCTGGGCGGTGGAGACCTTCGCCGACACGGAGGAGGACCTCCGGATGTCCATGCGGCGCGTGCGCACCAGCCGGTTCATCCCGTACACCGACCAGGTACGGGGGTTCATGTACGACGTGACGACGGGCCGGCTGAAGGAGGTGGAGGCCTAGGACGCCTCCACGGGCTCCTCGGTGATCTGCTCGCCCTCGGGGGCCGAGCGGGCCAGGCGGAACGCGCGGATGACCGGCGCGTCGGGGTCCTGCAGCGACACGATCACGTAGAGCGGCTCGGCGAAGAAGGCCAGCTCGACGTCGGTGCGCGATGGGTAGGCCGCCGAGCGGGTGTGCGAGTGGTAGATGGCCACGAGGTCCTCACCGGCGTCCTCGATGGCGTCCATCTTCTCCATCTGCTCGCGGGGGTCCATGACGTACATGAACGGGGTGCCCTCGGCGTTGGTGGTGGGCAGCACCCGGGTTGCCGCGTCGCCATGGCCGGCGATGAGGCCGCAGCACTCGTTGGGGAACTCGGCGCGGGCGTGCTCGATGATCTGGTCCGCGAGCGCGGACGGCAGCTTCACGCCGGGACCGCCGCTACCAGAAGACGCCGTTGTCGAGGGTCTCCTCGACCGACTCGATGTCGTCGGTCCAGATGCCCGCCGACAGGTACTTCCAGCCGCCGTCGCACACGATGCCCACCACGGTGCCGCGCTCCATTCCCTGGGCCACGCGGGCGCAGGTGTGGAACACCGCCCCACTCGACACCCCGGCGAAGATGCCGTGCTCGCTCGCCAGTCGGCGGGTCATGACGATGGCGTCCATGTTCTCGACCAGCAGCTTGCGGTCGAGGCGCGAGAGGTCGAGGATCGGCGGGATGAAGCCGTCGTCGAGGCTGCGCAGGCCGCTCACGGGGTCGCCCTGCAGGGGCTCGCAGGCGATGATCTGGATGTCCTGCCGGTGCTCCTTGAACCTCTGCGAGCAGCCCATGAGCGTGCCGCCCGTGCCCAGGCCCGCCACGAAGGCGTCGATCTCGGGGCAGTCGCGCAGGATCTCGGCCGCGGTGCCCTCGTAGTGGGCGCGCGGGTTTGCCGGGTTGCCGTACTGGAAGAGCATGGGGATGCCCTCCTTGGCGGACAGCTGCTTGGCCATCTCCACCGAGCCGTTCGAGCCGGTCTCCCCCGGGCTCTCCACGATCTCCGCGCCGTAGATCTGCAGCAGCCGGCGGCGCTCCTCGGTGACGTTGTCCGGCATCACGGCCACGAGCTTGTAGCCGCGCACCCGGGCGATCATGGCCAGGGAGATGCCGGTGTTGCCGGAGGTGGGCTCCATGATGGTGTCGCCGGGGCGGATGGCACCACGCGCCTCGGCATCGTCGATGAGCGACTTCGCGGTGCGGTCCTTGATGGAACCCGTGGGGTTGTGGCTCTCCATCTTGGCCAGGATGCGCACGTCGGGGTTGGGCGAGAGCCCCGACACGTCGATGAGCGGGGTCTCGCCGATGGTGGCGACGATGTCCTCGGACACCGCGAGCGGCGGGGCCTCGAGGCCGGACCTGCTCATCAGGCGCCGCCCGCCATTGCGGGGAGGATCATCAGGGTGTCGTCGTCACCCACCGGCGTGTCGGTCCACTGCAGCAGGCGGGCGTCCTCGTCGTTCACGTAGAGGTTCACGTACTTGTGGAGCTCACCGTCCGGCGTGAGGATCTGCGCGCCCACGGCCGGATGCGCCTCGCACAGGTTGGTGAGCACCTCGCCCACGGTCGCCCCCGGGGCGACCACGGCGCGCTCGCCGCCCACTGCCTGGCGCAGGACGGGAGGGATCTTCACCGTGCTCACGCCGTGGCACCCGCGTGGTCGTGGCTGCCCACGCCGGCGCACCAGGCCTCGTAGTCGCGCAGCTGCAGGTCGGCATTGGGGCCGCACGACGGGCAGTCGGGGTCGCGCCGCACCTTGAGCTCCGTGAACGTCATGCCCAGGGCGTCGTAGATGAGGAGGCGGCCCGACAGGGTGTCGCCGATGCCCAGCAGCACCTTGATGGCCTCGGTGGCCTGGATGTTGCCCATCACGCCGCAGAGCACGCCGAGCACGCCTGCCTCACCGCACGAGGGCGCGAGGTCGGGCGGCGGGGGCTCCGGGAACAGGCACCGGTAGCAGGGGCCGTCGTA
This sequence comes from Miltoncostaeaceae bacterium, assembly GCA_044233875.1. GTDB lineage: Bacteria > Actinomycetota > Thermoleophilia > Miltoncostaeales > Miltoncostaeaceae > SYFI01. The sequence continues at coordinate 4,695 of JBIIJJ010000121.1, forward strand.
GGGCAGGAACGTCGACGCGTGGCCCTCGAACCGCAGGATGCTCGCGTGCACCAGGGGAGTCCTGGTCATGAGCGAGGCGTCGGCCATGAGGTACCGGGTGGGGAAGTTGTCGGCGCCGTCCACCACCACGTCGTACTGCTCGAGCAGGTCGAGCACGTTGTCGCGGTTCACGCGGAACGGGTGCACGTTCACCTGCACCTCGGGGTTGAGCTCGGCGATGGCCTGCTTGGCGCTCTCGCCCTTGTTCATGCCCACGCGGTCGGTGGTGTGGATGATCTGGCGCTGCAGGTTGCTCTCATCCACCACGTCGTCATCCACCAGGCCGATCGTGCCCACTCCGGCCGCGGCCAGGTAGTACGCGGTGGGCGATCCCAGGCCGCCGGCCCCGATGAGCAGCACCTTGCTGTCGAGCAGCTTGAGCTGGCCCTCCTCGCCCACCTCGGGAATCAGCACGTGCCGCGAGTACCGCGCGCGCTGGCCCGGGGTGAGGATGCGCGGCACCTCGACGGGGTAGTTGTTCTGCTTCCAGCGGGCGAACCCGCCGGCGAGGTTGGTGACGTTGGTGAACCCCATGTCGGCGAGCGTCTTGGCCGCGAGCAGCGAGC
>JBIIJJ010000122.1:0-5283 GCA_044233875.1 Miltoncostaeaceae bacterium
TGGCCACGTACTCGGAACTGCGTCGTGCTGACCCGAAGAGCCTGTACGAGAGGTCGACCGCCCTGCCGCGACGGGCAACGACCCGCTGCGCACCGACGCGGATCAGCGGGGCCGGAAGGACCACCCCGCCCGGCCGGGCACCGATCACCTGCGTCACCCAGTCGCCGATGGAACTCACCCGTGTGTACAGGCCCGGCGTGCCGGGGCGGGCGCAGCCGTACCCCCACGACACGATGCCCACCAGCACGGGGGCGATGCGCGTGCGCACCGCGAGGGGCCCGCCTGAGTCTCCCTGGCATGAGTCGGCCTTGCCCCGGGGCGCCCCTGCGCAGAGCTCGTGCTGCGCGACGAAGTCACTGCCGATGGCCGACCGGCACCGCGAGTCCGCGATGAGCGGAATGCTCACCTGACGGGCCTCGACCGGGAAGACGCCCGCGTCCTCACCCGTATCCCCCCAACCGGCCACCGCGGCACGCGTGCCGGCAGCCCAGAGCTCCGGCTGCCCCGTCCGCGCCAGTGCCACAGCCGGGGCAGTGGTGGGGAGCGCGAGGCGCAGCAGCGCAGCATCTGGGCCCGCCGGGTATCCCGGGGCCACCACCACCTGCGTCACCGGCGTCTCCGCGCCTGATCCCCCTGCCAGCGAGACGGTGCCCGTGAGGATGGCGACCCGATCCGGGGCGATTGGCTGGTTCGCACTGTCCACCACGCAGTGCGCTGCAGTGAGCACCCAGTCACGCGCGATGACGCTCCCACCGCAGAACTGACGCTCGAACGGCCGCCCGGCACCTGGCCTGACCAGCGCGACCAGGAACGGCCAGTCGGACTGCGCCGCATACGCCCCCCCGACGATGCGCGGCTGCCTATCCCCCGTGACTCCCGCCGCGCTGCCCCCGAACGCGACCATGCACGCGAAGACGGCGGCGAGCAGAGCAGTCCATGCGCGATGGGAGGGGCGGCGCGGCACGGGAGTGACTCTATCTCGCCGCCGACGGTGTGCACGCAGACAGACAGGTCGGCACTCCATACGGCGGGCGGTCGGGCAGAGGCGTGCATAACCGCTGGACCCGGGGCCGGTAGCGGCAAGAGGCCGTACTCTTAAGCTCCGCTCCCCTCGAAAGGACCCTCATGAGGCACTCATTCCGTATCGCCGCGGCTGTGGCCGCTGCGTCCCTGTCCGTCGGCCTGGTTGCCGGCTGCGGAGGCTCCGACTCGTCGGCATCCAGCAGCGCTGCCGACACAGCCGCGGTTGACACCACCGCCGTGGGCACCGACGTGGGCATGGCCATTAACGCCGCCTGCGAGCAGTTCACCGTCGATGGCACTGCTGCTGCCGCAGCGGACGACTACCCCGCCTTCGCCAGCGCCTTCGAGGCCTACAGGGCAAGCGTGGCCGAAGCGGCGAACAGCGCGCCGGACGACACCGCTGCCGCCACGTACCTCGTGGCCGTCGACGCCTCCGAGTCCACGCTGCAGGCCATCAAGGCCGAGGTCGATGGCGGCGCCACGCTCGCGGACGCCGGCGCGTCGGTGGACAGCGCCGAAGTCGACCAGGCCCTGAAGGATGCCGCCGAGGCCGGTGGGTACGACACCTGCAGCGAGCTCCACGCCGACCAGTAGCGATCCACTGACTCCGCCGAGGAATGGAAGCGGACCTACCAGGGCCGCACGGGCCGGGGCATCCGCGAGGAGACACTCACGGAGTACCACCGCGACCTGGACAGGGCGATCCCGTTCACAGGTGTAATCAGTCACGATGCCAAGCTGGTGATCAGCAAGGCCTAGGCACCTCATGCAGCACGTGACGCGCGAAGGGGTGGCCATCACGGCCACCCCTTCGTCGTTGCGTCGCTAGTTGGTCTCGCAGGCGTCCTGGTAGATGGACGCCGGCACCTGGTCGCCGGGTGCGTTGCAGACCTTGGCGCGGTCCTTGGGCACCCAGAACTGGCCCTCGGCCTCGAACACCAGCGTGGCCGTGTACTGCTCCTCGCCGGAGCCCACGTTCACGAAGGCGTACGCCCAGCCATCGGCGCACTTGAACGAGTTCGGCTCCGCGAGGGCAATCGGGGCGTCGTCCGTGCCCTGCGCGGCCTTGGTGATGGATGCGGCGTCACACGCCACCATGCCATCGACCATCTGCGCGGTCGAGGTGGTGGCGGCCGCAGTGGTGTCGGCCGACGTGCTCGCGTCGGTGGATGAGCCGCAGCCCACGAGGAGCGCGGCGGAGATGAGTGCGGCGGCAGCGAGGCCGCCAAGGCGGGGAATGTTCATGGCTGCACGCTAACGGCGTGCTCGGCCGGTGCCGTAGTCTCGTGACGTGGACGATCTGGAACTCCTGCGCCGCTTCGAGCCGATCCTGCGGTTCAACAGGGTGGAGCTGTTCCTGCCCTCCGACGCCGAGGCGTACGTGCGCGCGTGCTCGCTGTGGATGCGCAGCGACAGCGGGGATGACATCAAGCTGGTGCCCGCGGGCCAGCTCGACCTCGAGCGGCTGGCCACCATCGCCCGCGATCACCGGTGCGACACCCTGCACCTGCTCTACGTGGAGCACCCCCTGAGCCGGCGGGAGTTCCGGGAGTGGCGCCGGGCGGGCCACGGCGAGCAGATGCGGGGCGGCAGCCGGTTCTCGCAGGTGGGCATCACCAGCCGCATCTTCGATGCCCTGTTCCGGCTGACCCTGCTGTTCCGCGGCCGGGTGCCCCGTGGGTCGGTGGCTGCCGCGGAGATCACCTACCGCGAGCAGATCGCCGACGCGGGAACGCCCTACTACGGCCGCGTGTCGCGTGAGGCCGGCTGGACGATCCTCCAGTACTGGTTCTTCTATCCCATGAACGACTGGCGCTCGTCGTTCCACGGCATCAACGACCACGAGGCCGACTGGGAGAACATCATCCTGTTCCTCGCGCCGAGCGCGCAGGGCGAACTGGAGCCCCGGTGGGTGGCGTTCTCATCGCACGATGCCGAGGGGGATGGCCTGCGGCGGCGGGCTGACGACCCCGCCCTCGAATGGCACGACGGCCACATCGTGGCCTACCCGGGTGCGGGGTCGCATTCGCACTCCCCGCGGGCTACCGACGAAGCCGTGCGCGTGGATCCGCCGGTGATGCGCGGCTTCGTCAACGTGCTGCGCAAGGTGTTCCGCACGATCACGCCGTGGACCGAGCACTCGGGCCTCGAGGAGGGCCTCGGGGTGCCATTCGTGGACTACCACCGCGGCGACGGGGTATCGATCGGCCCGGGAGCCGACCGCGCGTGGCAGCCCGTGCAGATCGACGACGACACCCCCTGGGTGCGCGACTTCAGCGGCCGGTGGGGCCGCGACTCGCGCGATCCATTCGGCGGTGAGTCGGCGCCCACCGGCCCGAAGCACGAGCGCGACGGCATCGACCGCATGCGCTGGGAAGATCCCCTCGGCTGGGCCGGCATGCAGAAGATCGACCCCCACCCGGGTGCCGAGGAGGCGGCCCTGGCGGACAGGCGCAGGGCCGTTGATGCCCGCATCCGGGAGATCGACGAGCAGGTGGACATCGAGCGCACGGCCGCGCGCCGCGAGGCGGCGGAACTGCGCGCGCTCGACGCGGACGCCATCACCGCGGAGATCGCGCAGAAGCGGCGGGCCGTCCTGCAGGAGCACGACGCCACGATGCTGGTGCTCCGCGATGAGCGGCGCCACCTCACGGCCGAGCGCGACGCCCTGGACGCCGCGGAGCGTGACGGCCTGCCCCTGGAGTCGCCGCGTGCCCACCTGGGCAGGGCCGCCGTGGATGCGCTGGACGCGAGCGGCGGCAGCGAGGAGGAGCCGCGGGTGCGCAGCCGCGTGCTGCGCATCTGGGCCGCCATCAGCACCCCGCTCATCATCGCGATCGTCGTCTGGCTGCTGGTGGGGCACGACTCGGGCTACTACTGGTTCGGTGCCCTCGTGGGGGTGCTCGTTGTGGTGGGGCTCGAATCGCTGGCCAGGGGTCGCCTGCTCGCGTTCATCGGATGGGCAATCGTGGTGATCGCCGGGGCGATGATCATCATCGGGCTCGCGCAGGAGTGGCGGCTCACGCTGGGCGTGCTGCTGGCCGTGGGTGCCATCGTGCTGCTGGCGCAGAACCTGCGCGAGCTCCGCTCGAGCCGGTAACGGGAATTTCTCCCGCGTGAGCGGGAAATGCAGGACATGTTGCGAATCATCGACACATGTTCCGACGCAACCGGCCGGCCGCCATCGCGGGTCTAGCCTCCCTGCCCTCATGATGGCCCCACGTCGCCCACAGCGACGGGGCGCGATCGTCGCCACGACCATCGCCGCGCCCCTCATCGCGATCGGATCCCTCACGGCCGTTGCCCTCGCGCAACCCGCGCCCGGCGAGCCGGTGCCCGCCGCCGCATTCCGGTTTGCCGAAGAGGCCGCGCGCGACCTGGCGAAGTCGAAAGCGTGGTCGGGGCCCACGGACGCGCCCACGCTGGCGCGCGACGCCACGCGGCGCGAGCTCGTGGTGCTGATGCAGCGGGTGCTCGGCCTTCCCGCAGGCCCGACCGGGTCGCCGTGGATGGACGTGGCGCCGGACGACCCGCAGGGTGCGGCCGCGAGGCGCGCCGTGCAGCGCGGGCTGCTCACCGCACCCGGAGGCGCCGTGTCGCTGGACGCGCCGCTCACGGGCACCGACGCCAACAGGGCGTGGACCCTCGGCCTGGGCATGGGTGCCGCCGTTGCCCGCCTTGGCCGGTTCCAGGATGGCGGCGGGCGGCGGTTCACGCTGCCCGCAGGCTTCGCGACCTCCATCACCGCCCGCGAGGCCGGCCTGCGCCGCAACTACCCGGCGAGCGACGACCTGCTCGAGCGCCACGACTCCCAGCCCATACGCCTGGCCGACCTGGTGCTCATGGCCGCCCGTGGCAAGGCCATACGCCGGTCGGGGCCGCCGGCGTCGGTGCGCGCCCTGCAGGCGTTCCGCATCCCCGCGATCGATCCCGTGTTCGTGCCAACCGTGCAGCGGGCGCTCGCGCTCGTGGGCAACCCCTATGTGTGGGGGGGCGAGTGGCTGGACCAGAACTCACCGCTCGGTTCGCAGGCCGCGGGCGGCTTCGACTGCTCGGGGTTCGTCTGGTACGTGTGGAACACCGGTGACCGCGCCGCAGAGGCGGCCATCAACATGCCGAGCGGCCGCACCACCTACACGATGAACGTGGGCAAGCGGGGCAAGCGCATTTCCTGGCAGAGCGCGAGGGCGGGCGACCTGGTGTTCTTCGGCGAGGGCGGTCGCAGGACCCCCCTCAACCAGGCGTCGCACATGTCGATGA
>JBIIJJ010000123.1:0-5277 GCA_044233875.1 Miltoncostaeaceae bacterium
CCGCAGCGTGCCGTCGCGGTAAGTCCTCGATGTGGTGGGCATGGCCACATGCTGCCCGAAAACGACGAAGGGCCCCTCCGGGGAGGGGCCCTTCGCTACTTCATGTGGACGCCTTGCGGCGTCCGCGGCTCAGACTGCCGTGACCTGCTGCGCCTGGGGACCCTTGGGGCCCTCACCGGCAACGAAGTTCACGCGCTGCCCCTCGTCGAGGGTGCGGTAGCCCGAACCCTGGATCTCGGAGAAGTGCACGAACAGATCCTTGCCCCCATCATCGGGGGTGATGAAGCCGAAGCCCTTCTCGGCGTTGAACCACTTGACGACGCCTTCCGGCACGTTTTCCACCTTGTTCGGCGAGGCTTGCCACTGCTCGTCGAACAACTTGGGTACCGACGGCCTGCACGTCCACGCATTTCTTGTCTGGCCACTCGTGGAGTGACCGCCGGGAACGCTAGTCCTCTCCGCGGGCGAAAGCCCCCCTACGGGTCCCATTGTCACGCCCGCGGCACGCGGGCGTTTCCTACTTGCCGCGGGTGCGGATGAACGCCGTGAGCCCGAATGCCCCCACGGCGGAGAGCCCCATGCGCCGGTAGAAGCCGTCGGCGTCGCGCTCCGCGATGAGCACCTGGTGGTGGAAGGTCTCCATGGGGTAGTGGTCGAGGACCGCCTGCAGCAGCCGGCTGCCCAACCCCTGGCGGTGCATGTCGGGCACCACGAGGATGTCGGCGATGTACACGGCGAAGGCCCCGTCGCTCATGGTGCGCACGAACCCCACCACCTCGCCCTCGTGCACGGCGACCAGTGCCAGGTCGGCCCGCTCGAGGGCGATGCGCAGGCGCTCCGGCGCCCTGGCGTGGCTCCACTGGTTTGCGGCGTACACCCCGAGGATGCCCTCGAAGTCGGCGTCGAGGTCGGCCTCGCGGATCTCCGTCTTCGCACCGGTGGTTGTCAGCGGTCGTCGCCTCCGTGAGTTGGTACTGTCGCCCGCCGATGACCCCACCGCCGAGCGAACTCCCGGAACGGTACGACCCGGCGGCGACGGAGGCCCGATGGCAGGCGGAGTGGGATGCCGCCCGGGCGTTCCATGCCGAGCCCGTGGCCCGCGACGGCGATGCACCATCGGTGCCGGATTCCCCCAAGGCCTACGTGCTCGAGATGCTGCCGTACCCCTCGGGCGAGATCCACATGGGGCACGTGAAGAACTACACGATGGGCGACGTGGTGGCGCATCACCGGCGCCGCACCGGACACGTGGTGTTCCACCCCATGGGCTACGACGCATTCGGCCTTCCCGCCGAGAACGCGGCCATCCGCACGGGCGAGCCGCCGGCCGAGGTGACCGCGCGCAACATCGCCAGCATCCGGTCGCAACTGCGCCGCCTGGGCTTCTCGATCGACTGGGATACCGAGATCTCCACGGCCGATCCCGAGTACTACCGCTGGACCCAGTGGATCTTCCTGAGGTTCCTCGAGAAGGGCCTGGTGGAGCGGCGGGAGGCCGCGGTCAACTGGTGTCCTGCCGACCAGACCGTGCTTGCCAACGAGCAGGTGGTCGACGGCCTGTGCGAGCGGTGCAAGAGCCCGGTCGAGTTGCGCCAGCTGCCCCAGTGGTTCCTGCGCATCACCGACTACGCGCAGGCGCTGCTGGACGACATGGACCTGCTCGACGACTGGCCGGAGCGCGTGCTGACCATGCAGCGCAACTGGATCGGGCGCTCGGTCGGCGCGCGGGTGGAGTTCGCGCTGGACGACGGGTCGGCCACCATCCCGGTGTTCACCACGCGGCCCGACACCCTGCACGGGGCCACGTTCTTCCTCATGGCGCCCGAGCACCCGATGGTGCCCCGGCTGGTGGAGGGGCGGCCAGAGCAGGCGGAGGTCACCGCCTACGTGGGAACGGCCGCCCGCACCGCCGTTGCCGAGCGCAGCGCGGCCGAGCGCCCGAAGACCGGCGTGTTCACCGGCAGGCACGTGGTGAACCCCGTCAACGGCGAGCACATCCCCGTGTGGGTGGCCGACTACGTGCTGATGGACTACGGCACGGGCGCCATCATGGCCGTGCCGGGCCACGACGACCGCGACTTCGCCTTCGCCACCACCTTCGGACTCCCCATCAAGCGGGTGATCGCCGAGGAGGGCGTGGACGCCGGTGCGCCGCTGGATGAGGCCATGACCGGCCCCGGGCGCCTGGTGAACAGCGACGTGCTGGACGGCATGGCCGTGGACGAAGCCAAGGAGGCCATGTGCGCCTGGCTGGCCGAGCGCGACCTGGGCGACGCCACGGTGGGCTTCCGTCTGCGCGACTGGCTCATATCGCGGCAGCGCTACTGGGGCGCCCCCATTCCGGTGGTCAACTGCGACGCATGCGGCGTGGTGCCGGTGCCTGATGACCAGTTGCCGGTGCTGCTTCCGCACGTTGACGACTACGCGCCGAAGGGGCAGAGCCCGCTGGCGTCGGCCACCGAGTGGCTGGCCACCACCTGCCCGACCTGCAGTGGCCCCGCCCGCCGCGAGACGGACACCATGGACACCTTCGTGGATTCGTCGTGGTACTTCCTGCGCTACACGGCGCCGCACTTCACCGGCGGGCCCTTCGACCGCGAGATCGCCGACTACTGGCTGCCGGTCGACCAGTACATCGGGGGCGTGGAGCACGCGATCCTGCACCTGCTGTACGCGCGCTTCTTCACCAAGGTGCTGCACGACCTGGGGCTGGTGGGAACCCGCGAGCCGTTCGCGCGCCTGTTCACGCAGGGGATGATCCACCACCAGGGCGCGAAGATGAGCAAGAGCCGCGGCAACGTGGTTCCGCCCGACGCGATCATCCAGCGCTTCGGCGCCGACACCCTCAGGCTGTACATCCTCTTCATGGGCCCCGCGGCCGACGACGCCGAGTGGGCCGACAGCGGGGTGGAGGGCCAGCGCAGGTTCCTCGACCGCGTGTGGCGCCTGGTGCGCGGGCTTCCCGGAGGCGCCGACCCCGGGCGCCCGGCCCCCGCCGACGTGGCGGACGACCCGGCGGCCCTGGCACTGGTGCGAAAGACCGAGGCCACCATCGCGAAGGTCAGTCAGGACATCGGGGAGCGGTTCTCGTTCCACACGGCCATCTCGGCGATCCAGGAGCTGGTGAACCACGCCACGCGCGACGTGTCGGAAGGCGCGCTGTCGTCTGCCGCCGGCGAGCGCGCGGCCTGGCATGCGGCGCGCACCACCGTGTCACTCATCTTCCCGTTCGCGCCCCACATCGCATCCGAGTTGTGGGAGGCCATGGGGGGCGAGCGGCTGTGGGAGCAGCCGTGGCCCGAGGCCGACCCGGCGTTCCTGGTGGCCGACTCCGTGACGGTGGTCTTCCAGGTCAACGGCAAGCTGCGCGACAAGGCTGATGTCGATCCCTCGCTGGGCGAGGACGCCCTGGCGGAACTGGCGCTGGCATCGGAGAAGGTGCAGGCGGCCATGGGTGGCGCCGAGCCGAAGCGCACCATCGTGGTGCCCGGCAAGCTGGTGAACGTGGTGGTGGGCGGGAAGTAGCCACCGCGTGCGGGATGCGTTGCACCCCGCGCAGCATGCGTGACGGCGCCGTGCATACGGTGGCCCCATGGACCGGTTGCTGCCGTGGCTTCGACGTTCGGGGTGGGTGTACGGGCTGATCGCCCTCGTGCTCGCGGTCATGGCATGGCGGTCCATGGGCGGCGGGGGCGACGAGGGGTCGACCGCCCCCGCCGCCCGGGTGGTGCGGCGTCCGGACGTGCCGAAGATGACCCTGGTGCACGTGGCGGGCGCAGTGCGAACGCCTGGCGTGTACCGGATGGGCGGCGACTCGCGGGTGATCCAGGCGGTGCGCATGGCGGGGGGCCCCACGGCGCGCGCCGACCTCTCGCGGCTCAACCTCGCCGCGCCCCTCGCCGATGGCCAGCAGGTGGTGATCCCCGAGCGGCCCCGTCGTGGCTCCCCGGGTGCAGGCGCCAGTGCCGCCGCGGGGGCGCCCGGGGGCGGCCCGGTGAGCCTGTCGTCGGCTACGGCGGCCGATCTGGAGGCACTCGACGGCGTGGGCCCGGCCCTCGCGGCGCGCATCGTGGCGTGGCGCGACAGCAACGGGGGCTTCTCATCGGTTGACCAGCTCGATGAGGTGCCCGGTATCGGCCCCGCGCGCATGGAGGCGCTCCGGCCCCTGCTCGTTCCGTGACGCGCCACGTGCCGCTGGCGCTGCCGGTGGCGCTTGTGCTGGGACTCGCCCTGGGTGCCCGTGGCGTGCCCATCGCCGGCGCGCTCGTGGCATGCGCCCTGGCGGCGCTGGTTGCAACCGCCCTCTGGAGACACGGTCGCATCGGGTTGGCGCTCGGCGTGGCCGCCGTGGCGATTGCCTGCGCCGGGGCCGCCTGGGGTACCGCGCGGGTGGCGGCCATGGCTCCACAGCCGGTTACCCGGTTCGGGCAGGTGCAGGCGCTGGTGGCGGTCACGGGGTTCCCCGTACGGGGCGACCACAGCACGCGCATGCCCGTGCAGGTGCTTCAGATCCCGGGGCGTGGGGCGCCCGCCCGCGGCGACGGGCTGTTGATGGATCTTCCCCTGCGCGTGACGCCTCCCGATGTGGGGCAGGTGGTGCGCGTTCAGGGGCGTCTCGGGCCCGCGGCCAGCGGCACGTCGCCCGGTTGGTGGGCGGCATGGGTACGGCGCCAGCATGTTGCGGCGCGCCTGCGCGCCACCACCTGGCGGGCGGCCGGATGGCGGGGCGGTGTCTCCGGATCGCGCGACGCCCTGCGCCGGTGGGCCCATGCGAACGTGGCTGCGGGGCTCTCGGGCGATGTCGCGGCGCTGGTGACCGGCATGGCACTGGGCGGCGGTGACGGCCTGTCCGAGCAGGCCGCCACCCGCATGCGCGACTCCGGGCTGTGGCACCTGCTCGCCGTGAGCGGTCAGAACGTGGCGGTGATCGGCATCGGCGTGATGATCGCCCTGGGGGCCGCGGGCGTTGCCCGGCTTCGCCGCGTGGCCATGGCCGGGGCCGCCATGCTCGCCTACTGCCTTGCCTGCGATGGGGGCGCCTCGGTGCTGCGCGCAGGCCTCATGGGGGCCATCGGTGTTGCGGCGGACCTGCGCGGGGGTGGGCGCGCACCCTGGAATGCGCTGCTCGTCACGCTTGCCGGCATGCTCGCCCTCGACCCACTCGCAATCGGCGACCCCGGGCTGCAGCTGTCGTTTGCCGCGGTGGCCGGCCTGTTCGCGGTGGCGCCCCCGCTCGCCCAGTGGGCGCGCGGGGTGATGCCCGGGCGGGTGGCCGAC
>JBIIJJ010000124.1:0-5251 GCA_044233875.1 Miltoncostaeaceae bacterium
ACTCCGAGGCCCTCTTCCGCTTCCTGCTGGGCCACCCCGACTGCCAGGACTTCGGACGCAAGTTCAAGATCGCCTTCTCGGGCTGCGCCGACGAGGCCTGCGGCCTGGTGATGCTGCACGACCTCGGCGCCATCGCCCGCACCGACGTGGTGGACGGCGTGCCGGTCGACTCATTCGACGTCTACGTGGGTGGCGGCCTCGGCACCACCCCGCACCAGGCAAAGCTGCTGGCGGAGCGCGTGCCCCCCGGCGAGCTGCTGCCCACGGTGCAGGCCGTCTCGCGCGTGTTCGCCCGCCTGGGCGAGAAGCAGAACCGCAACCGCGCGCGCATCAAGTTCCTCGTGGCGCAGGTGGGCATCGAGGAGTTCAGCCGCCTCGTGCGCGAGGAGAGGGAGATCCTCCCCTACGACGAGCGCTGGACCGCGCACCTCGACGATGGGCTTGCGCCCGAGGAGCCCGCCCGCGCGCTGGACTCCGGAGCCGAGGACGACGTGTTCGACCCGGCCTTCCTCGCATGGCGTGAGGCCAACGTGTACCTGCAGCGGCAGGCCGGCTACGCCGTGGTCACCATCCCGCTGCCCCTCGGCGACATCGCATCGGGGCAGGCCCGCCTGCTGGCCGACGTCGCGCGCAGGTTCGTGGGCGACACCGTGCGCACCACCGTGGAGCAGAACATCGTGTTCCGCTGGGTGCGCCTGGAGGACCTGCGCGAGCTGCACGCGGCCCTCGCGGAGATCGGCATGGCCGACCCCTACGCCGAGACCATCGTCGACGTGACCTCGTGCCCCGGCACCGACACCTGCAAGCTCGGCATCTCGGCCTCGCGTGGCCTGGCCGGCGAGCTGCGGGAGCGCCTGGCGGCGAAGTCGGGCGAGCTCGATGAGGCGGTGAAGGGCCTGCGCATCAAGGTGAGCGGGTGCTTCAACTCGTGCGGCCAGCACCACGTGGCCGACATCGGATTCTTCGGGAACAGCCGCAAGAGCGGCGGTCGCGTCGTGCCCCACTTCCAGGTGGTGCTGGGCGGCCAGTGGCAGAACAACGCCGGGTCGTACGGCCTGGCGGTGGGCGCCATCCCCAGCAAGCGCATCCCCGAGGTGGTGGACCGCATCACCGAGCAGTTCGTGGCCGACCGCCTGCCGGGCGAGTCGTTCCTCGACTGGAGCGGGCGCACGGGCCGCAAGGGCCTTGCCGCCATCATCGAGGACCTCAAGCAGATCCCCGACTACGAGCTGGACCCGTCCATCTTCAGCGACTGGGGCAACCCCCGGGAGTTCTCGATCGGCGACATCGGCGTGGGCGAGTGCGCCGGCGAGGTCATCAGCAGCACCGACCTCGAGCTCTCGTTCGCCGAGAGCATCGCGTTCGAGGCGCAGGTGGCGCTGGAGGATGGCGACGTGACCCGCGCCGACGAGCGCGCCTACCGCTCCATGGTCACGGCCGCGCGCGCGCTGGTGCGCACGGAGCTGCCGGACGTGCCGGAGGAGGACGACGTGATCGTGCGTGAGTTCGACGCGCGCTTCGTGGAGACCGGCCGGTTCCAGGACCGCTTCGCGCACGGCAAGTTCGCGCGCCCGCTGCTCGACCGCCACGCGGGCGGCGGCACCTCGCAGAACGAGGAGCACGCGCGCACGTTCGTGGAGGAGGCCCAGCTGTTCATCGACGCCGCGCACCAGTGCCAGATCCGCATGGCCGGCGCGACCTCCGCCACCCAGTAGCCGGACAGGACCGACAGGAGACCCACATGGAACCGCACCGCATCTCGGTGAAGCTGTACCTCGAGGACCCGTCCGCGCTCGACCCGGAGTCGGCGGTGCCCGCCTTCCACCGGTTCATCCGCGAGGACGCCGTCGGTGGCATCCCCATCGACGTCGCACGCTACGCGCACGTGGTGAATGGCCCGGGCGTGATGATCGTGGGGCACCAGCTCGACTTCGCCATCGACATGGCCGAGGGCCGCCCCGGCCTCTCGGTCACGCGCAAGCGCGACGCCCAGGGCGGCCTCGCCGACCAGGTGCGCGAGCTCACCGCGTGGGCAGCACGGCTCTCGCTGCTGCTCCAGGACGACGACGCCGTGGGCGCCGCCGGCCGGGTGGGCACGGGCGAGGTGCTGGTGACCATCCTCGACCGCTACGAGGCCCCCAATGACGACGAGACCCTCGTGCGCGCCGAGCCGGCCCTGCGCGAGGCGCTCGAGGGCGTATCGGGTGGCTCCGTGGAGGGCGTGGAGCGCCGCGGCACGCACCGCGAGCCGTTCGCCGCGCTCGTGCAGGTGGGCGGCACGCGGCCGCTCGAGGAGTGGGCCGAAGGGGCAACCGCCCTCGCGTAGTGCCGTAGGCGGGCACGGGGCGGCGGAGTAGGACACACTGCCGCCCCGTGAACGTCCCGATGTGGGCATGGATCGCCCTCGTGGTGGGCACGGTCGTCGTCATCGCCGTCGACCTGCTTTTCATCTCGAAGGGTGACAAGGAGATGGGCCTCAAGCCCGCACTGGCCTGGACGGGCGTGTGGCTGGCCCTCGGCATCTCGTTCGCCTTCGTGGTGGGTATCGCGTTCGATACCAAGTACGCCACCGAGTACCTGTCGGGCTTCCTGCTCGAGTACTCGCTCTCGATGGACAACGTGTTCGTGTTCATCGTGCTGTTCGGGTTCTTCGTGGTGCCGCCGGCGGCCAAGCTGCGGGTGCTCACCATCGGCATCCTCATCGCCCTGGGGCTCAGGCTCATCGCCATCCTCGTGGGCGGCGTGCTCATCGCGAAGGCCGAGTGGGTGCTCTACATCTTCGGGCTCTTCCTCATCTACACGGCGTGGAAGCTGCTGAAGCACGCCGACGAGCCCGCCGATCCCGAGAAGTCGGCGATCCTCAAGCTGCTCAAGCGTCGGCTGCCCCTCACCGGTACCTACGAGGGCCAGAAGTTCCGCGTGCGCGTGGGCGACAAGTGGATGTACACCACCCTCACCGTGGTGCTGGTGATGCTCGCGGGCACCGACATCGTGTTCGCGCTCGACTCCATCCCGGCCGCCTTCGGCGTCACCCGCGAGCCATTCCTGGTGTTCGCCGTGAACGCCTTCGCGCTCATGGGGCTCAGGTCGCTGTTCTTCGTGCTCGAGGGCCTGGTGGACCGCTTCCCGTACCTCTCGTACGGGCTGGCCATCGTGCTGGCGTTCGTGGGCACCAAGATGCTGATCAAGGACTTCTGGCACCCGCCCATCTGGCTGTCGCTCACCGTGATCGTGGTCGTGCTGGGCTCGAGCATCATCTACTCGTGGATCAAGACCAAGCCGCCGTCGGGACCCGCGCCCGCCTGACACAGGTCACCGGCGTCCCCGCGTAGCCCCGGAGCCGAACGCGGGCGGGGATACGATGGGAGGCCGGGTGGCCCAGCTCTCCGTCGTATCCCTTGCCGTGGCATTCGCCGCCGGCTTCGTGTCCTTCGCCTCGCCATGCGTGCTGGCGCTCGTCCCCGGCTACCTGTCGTTCATCTCGGGCGTGCCCGCCGATCAGGTGGAGAAGCGCTGGAAGTCGGTGCTGCGCCCCACCGCGGCGTTCGTACTGGGCTTCGCGATCATGTTCGCCATCTTCGGCGCGAGCGCGGGACTCATCGGGCGGTCGCTCGCCCGCGACCGCGCGGTGCTCAACCTCGTGGCGGGCATCATCCTCATCATCTTCGGCATCGCCATGGTGGTGCTGCCGCGCATGGGGTGGTTCCAGAGCGACCGGCACATGCGGCTCTCGAAGCGCCCCGAGACGCTGGTGGGGGCGACGCTGGTGGGTGCGGCCTTCGCCGTGGGCTGGACCCCCTGCATCGGTCCGATCCTGGGCAGCATCCTCACCTACGCGGCGCCCACGGGCTCGCCCGCGGCCGGGGCCCTGCTGCTGTTCGTGTACTCGCTCGGCATGGGAATCCCATTCCTGCTCGCGGGCATCTTCATGACCCAGACGCTCTCGGCGTCGAAGTGGCTCAGGAACCGCTGGTATGCCGTGAACGCCATCGGCGGCGCGCTCATGGTGGTGCTGGGGATCATGATCCTCACCGGTAACCTCGAGCGCATCACCCAGCGACTCGCCACCGTCGGCTTCGCCGGCCTCTAGGAGCCCCCGTGCGCATCGTCTCCCTGGTCGGGAACCGGCCGCAGTTCGTGAAGGCCGCCCCCCTCTGCATCGCACTCCGCGCCCAGGGCGAGGAGATCCTCGTGCACTCGGGCCAGCACTACGACCCGGAGCTGGCCGACCTGTTCTTCGACGAGCTGGGCATCCCCAGCCCGGACCACGCGCTCGACGTGGGGCCCGGCACGCCCGTGCGCCAGATCGCCATCATGATGGAGCGGTTCGAGAACGTGGTGCGCGACGAGAAGCCCGACGCCGTGCTGGTGTACGGCGACACCACCACCACGCTGGCCGGTGCGCTGGTGGCGGCCAAGTGCGGTGTTCCGCTGGCCCACGTGGAGGCCGGCCTCCGCTCGTTCGACAAGACCATGCCGGAGGAGCAGAACCGCGTGGTCACCGACCACCTGTCCGACGTCCTGCTGTGCCCCACCCAGCAGGCGGTGGACAACCTGGCCGCCGAGGGCATCACCGAGCGCGTGCACCTGGTGGGCGATGTCATGTTCGACGCCAGCCGCATGTTTGCCCCGCTGGCCGAGCGGCAGGAGGGCCCGGCGGCCCACGGGCTCGCGCCCGGCGGCTACCTGCTGGTCACCATCCACCGCGCCGCCGCCACCGACACGCCCGCGGCCCTCGATGCCATGGTCGAGGTGCTCTCGTCGCTCGGCGAGCCGGCGGTGTTCCCCGTGCATCCGCGCACCAAGGCCAAGCTGCAGGCGGGCGGGCGCTGGGACGCCCTGCAGCAGGTGCCCGGCCTCGTGCTCGCGCCCCCGGCGGGCTACCTGGACTTCACCAACCTCCTCATGAATGCCCGTGCAGTGGTGACCGACTCGGGCGGCGTGCAGAAGGAGGCCTACTTCCACGGCATCCCCTGCGTGACGCTGCGCGACACCACCGAGTGGGTGGAGACCGTGGAGGGCGGCTTCAACACCCTCACCGGCATGGACGCCGCCAGGGTGCGTGCTGCGCTGGACGGTGCCTCGATGCCCGCGGAGCGTCCGCCGTACTACGGCGATGGCCACGCGGCCGACCGCATCGCGCGCGCCGTGGTGGCCGAACTGGGCTAGACGAACGTGCCGGGGAAGTCCCGGTCGGGGTCGTCATCGCGGCTGCGGGCGCGCGGCAGCTCGTAAGCGTCGTTCGCGCCCA
>JBIIJJ010000010.1:0-19692 GCA_044233875.1 Miltoncostaeaceae bacterium
AGTCGGCCGACGAGATGATGCTCGCGCTTCCGGACTTCCCCGATTCCATCCCGGCCACCATGGAGGTGGCGGATCGCTGCAGCGGGCTCGACCTGCCGCTCGGCGACATCAAGCTGCCGGTGTTCCCGGTGCCCACGGGCGAGACCGACGACGTCTACCTCGAGCACCTGTGCCGTGAGGGGCTCGACCGCCGCTACGGCGAGGACAACTGGCCCGCCGAGGCCGATGAGCGGCTGCGCTTCGAGCTGGACACCATCAAGGAGATGGGCTTCTCGTCGTACTTCCTCATCGTGTGGGACTACATCAAGTGGTCGCGCGACAACGGCGTGGCCGTGGGCCCCGGCCGTGGATCGGCCGCCGGATCGCTCGTGGCCTTCTCGCTTCGCATCACCGACCTCGACCCCCTCGAGCACGGCCTGCTGTTCGAGCGCTTCCTCAACCCCGGCCGCAAGTCGATGCCGGACATCGACACCGACTTCTCCGTGGGCGGGCGCGACCGCGTGGTGGCGTATGTGACCGAGAAGTACGGCAGCAACGCCGTGGCCCGCATCGGCACCTTCGGCAAGCTGCTGGCCCGCGCCGTGGTGCGCGACTCGGGGCGCGTGCTCGGGTTCTCGTATGGCCAGGTGGACCGCATCGCCAAGCTCGTGCCCGAGAAGCTCGGCATCAAGCTCGACGAGGCGGCTGCGCCCGGGTCGGAGCTGGCCGCGGCCATGGAGACCGACGAGGGCGCCAAGCGCATCGTGGAGGTGGCGCGCCCGCTCGAGGGCCTTGTGCGCAACGAGGGCGTGCACGCCGCCGGCGTGGTGATCGCCCCCGGGGCGGTCACCGACTACCTGCCGGTGCGCGTGGACGACCAGGGCTCGGTGGTCACGCAGGTGCCCGACCACGACGTGGAGGCCCTCGGCCTGCTGAAGATGGACTTCCTGGGCCTGCGCAACCTCGACATCATCCAGGACGCCCTGCGGCTCGTGAAGGTGACCACCGGGGACGACCTCGACATCGAGGCCATCACCATGGACGACCCCCCCACGTACCGCATGCTGGCCAAGGGCGACGCCCTCGGGGTGTTCCAGTTCGAGTCGTCGGGCATGCGTGACGCCCTGCGTGAGGTGCGCCCAACGGAGTTCGCCGACCTCGTGGCGCTGGTGGCCCTGTACCGCCCGGGCCCCATGGCCTTCATCCCCACCTACGCCAAGAACAAGCGCGACCCCAGCCGCGTGCGGTTCGCCGACCCCCGCCTGGAGCCCATCACCGGCCCCACGTACTCGGTGGCGGTGTACCAGGAACAGCTCATGCAGATCTCGCGTGCGCTGGCCGGGTTCTCGCCCGCCCGCGCAGACGACCTGCGCAAGGCCGTGGGCAAGAAGGACAAGGAGCTCATGGCGTCCCTGCGCGATGAGTTCGTGCAGGGCTGCATCGACTCCGGCACCGATCCGAATGTGGCCGAGGACCTCTGGGGCCTGTGCGAGGCCGCGGGTGACTACTCGTTCAACAAGTCCCACGCCGCCTGTTACGCCCTGCTCGCGTACCGCACCGCCTACCTCAAGGCCAATCACCCGGCCGAGTACATGGCGGCGGTGCTCACCTCGGTCATGGACACCAAGGACCGCGTGCCGTTCTACGTGTCGGCGTCATCCGACATGGGCCTCGAGGTGCTGCCCCCCGACGTCAACAAGTCGGAGTCCGGGTTCGCGGTCACGGGCGAGAGCGAGATCCGCTTCGGGCTCACCGCCGTCAAGGGCGTGGGGGAGAACGCGGTGCATGCGCTCATCGAGGAGCGCACCGCGAATGGCCCGTACACCACCATCTGGGACTTCTGCCGCCGCGTGGACCCCGCGCAGCTGAACAAGCGCGCTCTGGAGAGCCTCATCCGGGGCGGCGCGCTGGACTGCACGGGCGCGTCGCGCGCGGGAATGCTCGACGCCCTGCCCGCGGCCATGGCGCAGGCGGCCAAGCGGCGCAGCGACCAGGCCGCCGGCCAGGAGTCGCTGTTCGGCCTGCTGGAGGATTCCGGTGCAGGGTCGATGGAGGCCGACCCGCCCATCACCATGCCCGAGATGGACAAGGACGAGCTGCTGGCCGGGGAGAAGGAGGCCATCGGCCTGTACGTGTCGAGCCATCCGCTCGCCGACTGCCGGCGGCAGCTGCGGCGCCTGACCACCGTCACCATCGGCGAGGTGGGGTCGCTGGCCGACGGCCAGTCGGTCACCCTCGGCGGCCTGGTGGGCGCCGTGAAGAACATCACCACCAAGCGCGGCGAGCCCATGGCCTTCGTGCGGCTCGACGACCTCGAGGGGGCGATCGAGGTGGTGGTGGTACCCCAGGTGCTCGCGGCCGCCCGGGAGATCCTCGCTGAGGACGCCCTGGTGCTCATCACCGGACGCATCGACCAGAAGGGCGAGGGCGAGACCAAGCTGGTGGCCCAGGCGGTGGACGCCTTCCAGCCGGACCCCGCCGACGAGGAGGACCGCCTGCTGCTGGAGGTCGAGGCGTCGCGGTTCGCCCAGGCCGACATGGGCCTGCTCAAGAAGCTCTTCAGCGATCACCCCGGTGAGGCCTGCGTGATCGTGTCGCTGCGCACTCCCGAGGGCGAGACCCGCATCCGCCTGGGCCGCGAATACCAGGTGGACCCGGGTGACCGCGGGCTGCTCGCATCGCTCAAGAGCATGTTCGGGGAGCGCGCGGTCGCTTGATCGCCGCGCCGGGGCGCGCTTCACTGGCCCCGTGAGCAACCCTCCGGAACACGGGTCGTGCCGTGCCTGCCCCGTGCGCTGCGAGCGCGTCGTGTACCCCGCGCACTGCGTGAGCATCGGATGCCCGCGTCTGTACGCGCACGATGATGGGGGCGTGCGCTGGATCGGATGCATCGATCGCGTGTTCACCGGCGAGGTCGACCTTGCCCGGCTGGTCGAGCAGGAGGCGGCGCACCCCGGGTTCGGTGCGCTGCGGGCCGATGGCACGCCCCGTGAGCAATGCAAGGCCGCCATCGACCCCACGTTCCCGCAGCGCGATGAGGGCGGCTGCACCCGCCCGGCATTTCGCACGGCGCATCCCGAGGCCCCGCAGGGGCGCGAGCCGGTGATCACACGCGATGCCTGAGCGGGTGATCGTGACCGGCGCGGGCCGTGGGCTTGGCCTGGCCCTCGCACGCGCGCTCTCCGCGCGCGGCCACCTGGTTGCGGGCACGGTGCGCGATCCCGCGGGTGCGGACGCCCTCGCGGCGCTCCCGGGCGTCACCGTGGAGCAGCTGGACCTGGCAGACGGCGACGCCCTGCCCGGCAAGGTCGCCTCCATCGCAGACCGCCTGGGCGGGGTGGACGTGGTCATCAACAACGCGGCGATCAACGCGATGTCGGTGGGCGGTGGGCGCGCCACGCTGTCGGTGCGCACCATGGAGACCGCCCCCATGCTGGAGCTCTTCCGCGTGGACGTGGTGGCGCCCCTGCTGGTCGTGCGCGGCGCGCTCGATCACCTCGTGCGCTCGCCACGCGGGCGGGTGATCAACGTCACCTCATGGCTCGGCTCCATCGGCGGCTACGCCACGGACAGTGCGGTCAACTACGGCTACCGCTCTGCCAAGGCCGCCCTCAACATGGCCACCCGGGCGCTGGCGGCAGAGCTCGAGCCCGAGGGCGTGACGGCTGTGGTGGTGAACCCCGGCTGGATGCGTACCGACATGGGCGGCGGGGACAAGGCCGATCTCGACCCCGACCAGGTGGCCGAGGGGATTGTGGAACTTGCAGGCGGCCTCACAATGGCCGACACCGGGCGGTTCCTCGACTGGGACGGCGCCGACCGGCCGTACTGACGCCTGCAGGCCTCAGCCTGCGGCCATGCCCCCGAGCCGTCGCATGCAGGCCAGCGCGTCGCCCGTGATCTCATCGATGATCACCCCGGCGGGGCGGTCGTCGCCCGCCAGCGCCGCGGCCTGGCCCGCCCACAGCGACATGTGCTCGGCATCGCCCTCGCGCGCGGCGGCACGCCGTACATCGGCTGCCACCGCGTTCTGCTGCGGCCAGCCCATCGCACCCGGCGAATCCAGCGCCCGGGTGAGCGCGTTTGGCAGTCCCCGGGCCGGTCGGCCGGACAGCGCCCGCGTGATGATGGTCTCGTCGTCGCGCGCGCTGCGGATGCGGGTGCGCCAGCCCGTGGGCACCCCGGCCTCGTCGGCCACGAGCAGTGCGGTGCCCAGCTGCACGCCGCTCGCGCCCAGCGCCAGGGCCGCCACCATGCCGGCGCCGTCCATGATGCCGCCGGCTGCCACCACCGGAACATCCACGGCTGCCACCACCTGGCGCACCAGTGCCATGGTGCCCACCAGCGGCACGGGGCCATCCGCGGGCACATCGAGGTTCGATCGGTGACCGCCCGCCTCGCCGCCCTGGGCCACCACCACGTCGGCGCCGCTCTCCACCACCTGCCGTGCGTCGTGCACCGTGCTGACCATCGCGATGAGTGGTGCGCCGGCGTCGCGTGCCGCCTGCGCCACCACGGCCGGGTCGCCCAGTCCAGTGGCCACCACGGAGGCGCCGGCCTCGAGCCCGGCCTCCACGAGTTCCAGCGGCGTGGGCGGGGCGGGTGCCGTGGGGGGCGGATGGGGCAGGCCCATCGCGGCGCGTATGGGCTCGAGCACCCCATGAACCCGGTCGGGGTCCGCGCCCGGGCGCGGAACGGCGGGGGAGATGAGCACGTTCACGCCCACGGGGGCGCCGTCCGACATGCGAACGGCGCTCTCCACGGCATCGCGCACGGCGTCGGTGCTCATGCCGGCCACGCCGAACACGCCCAGGCCGCCGGCGCGCGACACCGCCGCCACGAGTTCCGGCGTGGTGGGCCCACCGGCCATTCCCGCCAGCAGGATGGGCCGACGGATTCCCAGCAGCCGCGTGAGCGGGGTATCGATCTCCGTCATGCGTGCAGCGTGCCAGAGCCCCCGTGGGCGTGTCGCCTGGCGCCCGGTGACGGCGGCACGGGGTCCTCTCCCAGCGCCACCTTTCGCGCGATCCACCCCGCAAGCCGCCTGCGCTGGTCGTCGTCGAGCCAGTTCTCGGCCACGTGGCGCAGTCGCGCCAGGGTGTCGTCACCGGCTGCCAGCGCCTTGCTGCGGCCGGTGCGCAGGGCAATCCAGCCAATGAGCCGGTCGGCCTGCTCCTCGCTCATCGTGAGCCCGGCCAGCCGGATGATGTCCTCGACGGGGTCCCCCATGGAGGGGGTAGGTTAGCGAACATGTGTTCGCATCCCCCGGGGCCTATGTGGCGGGCTTGCTCCTGAGGTCGCGGAACCACCGCACCACCGCCTGCATCCAGCCGGCGCAGTTGGCGTATTCCACGAGGAAGCCGAGGATCAGGTAGCTGATCAGCGCCATCAGCCACGTGGTGGCGGTGGCGTTGCTGATGAGCAGGAGGATCAGCACCCCGACCGCCAGCGCGGTCACCAGGATCGCCGCGCGGTGCTCGCGCGCGAACTGCGTGACCCGTCCTGCCGGTCCCGGCTGGCCCGTGATGAGGTCGTGACCGCGGGCGACCATCCAGGCACGGCCGGCGCGGGCAGGCGTGTCGGGACCGAAGAACCACAGCGCCGCACCGATCACCGCGGCGAGCAGCGCGAGCCACAGCGTCTGGTCCACCAGGTTGGTGCTGGCGGCGTTGAGGATGGAGTCCACCACGTCCTGGGTGGGCGGGTCATTGATGAGGCCGGTGATGGCCGACTTGGCGATGCGGATGCCGATGAGCACCACCACGGCCGATACCGCGATGGCGATCATCACGCGGAAGGCCGCGGAGCGACGCTGCCTGGCCACGAACAGGCCCAGCGCCAGCAGAATCACGAACAGCAGCGGCAGCAGCCAGGACATCAGGTCGATCGTGCTGACGGCCGACTGGATGGTGGTGACCACCGCGCCCTGCACCAGCACGTACGTGGGGAAGCCCTCCGTGCGCGGCGGCGGGAGGAACTGCGAGAGGTTGCCGAGCTGCTCATCCAGCTTCGCTCGTGCCTGCTTGATGATGGGCGCGGTGTTGAAGACGATCGAGTCGCCCTGGTACTGGAACACGCTCGACTTGTTGCGGAGCAGCGCCACGGCTTCTTCGCTGGCGCGTTGCGTGACCCGCACCGCCAGGCCGCTCTCGCCGACCTGGCTCACCAGGTTGGTGGCGATGTTCTGGATCTGCGAGTTGAAGCCCGCGGCCAGCACGCCGGCCACCAGCTTCTGGCGGGCCGGCGGGATGGGCAGCTGATCGGCGGCCTGCGTGGCCAGCGACTCCACCTGCGACGGCGGAAGGACGTCCTCGGTGATGTAGTTGACCAGCGCGTTCTGGATGGCCACCTGGCCCTCCACCTGCAGGGCCGACGCCACGTACCCGTTCGGGTTGTAGGCCGTTGCGCGCATCCACACGAAGAGCGAGCCCACGATGAGGCACAGGATCGACAGCGCCAGCAGGATGAAGGAGAGGAATCCCCGCCAGCGCTGGGCCTTCTCGGCGGGCGTCTCTGATGCGGGCGTGGTGGGCGCGGTCTCGGCGATGGCAGCATGGTAGCGATGGCGGCGGACCGCGTTTGCCGCCGGACGCCTGCCGGAACCACGGGCTGGGCAGAGGTCCGGGGGGCGCGCTACGGTGTGCTCCAACGGTCAGGAGGTGACGTGGTGAGCAGCGAAGTTCCCACCCGGCGCCAGCGGAGTCCAGAGGACGAGCTCGAGCGCGCCATGGCCGACTACCTGCGCGTGTCGCGGGGGTCCCACCTCTACGCGAGCGAAGACGACCACCTGCGCGCCGAGCAGTCGGCGTGGGATCGCCTGGTCGCCGCGCGCGAGATGGTGGAGACCGCCGGCGCGGCCTCCTAGCTCCCGCTAGGCCTCGCCCCAGCGAAAGCCCGTCGGGGCCGTGGCAGGCGCGAGCGGGCTCGTCGGCAGCCCTGCGCGGGGTGCCTCGTGGTACTCCACCGGTGAGGTGTCGTTCGGCGCATCCGGGTGGAAGAGCGACGCCAGGTACTGGATCTGCCCGCGCCCGGGGCCCAGTTCGTACTGCCCGCCGCCATAGGCGCCGAGGCCCTTCTCGCGGATGACGTCATACAGCCCGAAGAGGTGCTCGAGCGAACCGCTGCGCGATGGCTTCACATTCACGGTGCGGGGGGCGATGGGCATGGCCTCGATGTCGGCCGCCGAGTGGATGGGGGCATCCCACGTGACGCGCCCCTCCGCGCCGGCGAGGGCGATGCGGGTGCGGGCGTCCACGCGGGGGTCCTCGAGCCACGCGTCGGGGAACTCCTCGGCCACCATGGCGTAGAGGGCCGGGTCGGCTCCGGGGTCCACGACGGTTCCCGAGTAGTGCCCCTTGAGGTCCACCACCTCGACGGTGGCGCCCTCGGCCAGTGCACGGGCCACATCGCGGGTCCACGACGGCGTGGCATCCACCTTGAACCCGATCCCGGGCGCAGCCTTGGCCCAGCGCAGCACGCGGCCCGGGTCGGGCGGCTCGCCGACCCCCGTGGAGATCACGAAGTCCACGGGGCGCGGCTCGATGTCCAGGACGCGCCAGAGCGGCTGGCCCGCCTGGCGCAGCGCCAGGTCGAGCGCCGCGCTCTCGAACGCCCACCGGCGGTACCCGCGGCTGGGCTCCCAGGCCGGCGGGGTGGGGAAGAGGTCCATCGCGCCCACGGCCTGCGAGAGCGAGTGGATGGTCCAGTCGCCAGCCAGGTCGGGCGGGCCCGCCTGCTGGAACGCCGTGGCCTCGTCGGCCTCGTAAGTGACGTCCTCGCCGACCCCGGTCTCGCCGGCACCGTGCAGCTCCACCACCGTGGTGACGCGCGTGAACTCCGGGGTCACCGGCAGTTCGAGCCGCCCGAGTGCGGCGCGGTCGATGGTGAGCGGCAGGTCGCGGATGCGGTCGTACAGGGTCATCCGCGCGCGCCATCCCTCTCGTCGTCGAGCAGGCCCGCGGCGAGGGCGTGGCGAACCATCGCGGCGCGTGAGCCCGCCCTGAGCTTGGTCATCACATGCGCCCGGTGGCTCTCGACCGTGCGCACGCTCACCACCAGCATCTCCGCGATCTCCTGGTTCGTGTACCCGAGCGCGAGCAGGCGCAGCACCTCGCGCTCGCGGGGGGAGAGCTCATCCACGGGGCCCCGCGGGCCCTCCGGCTGCGCCAGCACCGCACCGAGTGCGGGGTGCAGGTAGCGCTCGCCTGCTGCCACCGCGCGCACCGCCTGCACCAGCTGCTCGTCGGCGGCGGTCTTCAGCACGTACCCGCTGGCTCCGGCGGCGAAGGCACGCCGCACGTCATCGGCCTCGCCGTGCATGGAGAGCACCAGTATCCCGATGTCGGAATGGCGGCGGCGCATCTCCTCCGTGCCATCCAGGCCGCCCATGCCGGGCATCTCGATGTCCAGCAGCACGAGGTCGACATCGCTGTTGCCGATGCGCTCGAGGGCCTCCTCGGCGGTGGTTGCCTCGCCGACCACCTCGAAGTCATCCTCCCGCTCCAGCAGCAGGCGCAGGCCGGATCGCAGCACCGCGTGGTCGTCCGTGACGAGGATCCTCACCATGCGCCCAGCCTACCGGCGGCGTCCCGCGATACCGTCGGGGCGTGAGTGACGGCCCAGAAGTGACGATCCGCAATTCCCGTGGCGCGGTGGTGGGGCGCGTTGCAGTGGCACCGGACGGCTCGGTGACGTGCGAGGTGCTTGAGGAGGAGTCACGCTGGCTCGTGGAACTGGCGGCCGAGCGCGCCGGGGCCCCCGCACGCCCCCGCCCACGCCCCTCGTGCATCCCGAGGGACAGTCCCGGGCCGGGGACAGTCCCGGGCCGGGGACTGTCCCCACCCTGAACCCCGGGTTGAGGGTTGGGGGCCCGTGGGAGTCGTCGATTCGTGCGCTGTCGGGCATGGCGATTCGGCGGGCGGGGCTCTACGGTGCCGCATCCATGGCACGGACACTCACACCCGACCTCGTGGAGCTGGCCGTCATCGAGGTGGCGTCAGCCCCCGGCGGAATCCACCGCAGCGTCCTCTGGGCCGCCGTGGCCGCCCGCCTTGCCGAGATGGATCCGCAGGCACCGCCACCCGCGCCCGACCGCGTTCTCCGTGCCCTTGGCATGTGCATCGTGCGCGGGGACCTGGACGAGGTGAATGGCCGCATCGTCGTTACCTCGCCGGGCACGGAGTCCGCGAGCGCCTGAGGCGTCGTTCACGGGCATGCCCGGCAGGTTGCCGCACCATCGCGGCGAATGATCACCCCGTGGATCCCGATCGCGTGATCACCCTCACCGACGCCGCCGTGCTTGCCGGCTGCTCGCGCAAGTCGCTGGAGCGCCGCGTGGAGCGCGGCAGCATCGCGGTGACCCTCGACGATGAGGGAAAGCGCGCCGTGCGGGTGTCTGATCTCCTGCGGGCGGGGCTTGTGTGCGTGATGCCGGCGGGTGCCGAGGCGGGAATGGATCCCCGTCGCATCGCCGAGGCCGAGGCCGAGGCGGAGGCCGCGCGCATCGCGCTGTCGGCCACCGAGGCGGCGCTGCGCCGGGCCCGTGACGAGGTGGCGGCCCTGCGCCAGCGGGTGATGGACGCCGAGGCCCGGGCCGCGGTGGCCGAGGGCGATCTCACGACCGTGCTGCTCGGGCAGGAGCCCGGATCGCGGCGCCCGTCGCGCGCATCACGCGGGCGCCTGCGCCTGCGCGCCACCTAGGGCAGCAGGCCCAGCAGCTCCCGGGCGGTGTCCTCCGGCGCCTCCTCGGCGAGGAAGTGCCCCGAGTCGATGGCGCGCCCGCGCACGTCAACTCCCTGGTCGGCCCACGTGCCCAGCACGTCATAGATGCGGTGCATGGCGCCCTTCGCCCCCCACAGCACCAGCAGGGGGCAGGCGATGCGGGCCCCGTCGTCTGCGGCGTCGTGCTCGAGGTCGATGGTCGCGGCCGCCCTGTAGTCCTCGCACTGGGCGTGGATGGTGGCCGCGTCATCGAACGCCGCTTCATACGCCGCCAGCGCGTCGGGGTCGAAGGTGAATCCCGGCGCCGCCCATCGCCTCAGGGTCTCGTTCAGCCACCACCGGGGGTCTGACCCGATCATGTGCTCGGGAAGGCCATCGGGCTGGATGAGGAAGAACCAGTGGTAGTAGGCGGTTGCCAGCGCCTGGTCGGTGGTGGCGAATACCTTCGCCGTCGGCACGATGTCGAGCACCGCGGCCGCGGTGACCCTCTCGGGATGGTCCAGGCATAGGCGCCGCGTCACGCGCCCGCCGCGGTCATGCCCCGCCACGGCGAAGCGGTCGAACCCCAGGGCCGACATCACCTGCACCTGGTCCTGCGCCATGGCGCGCTTGGAGTAGCCGACGTGGTCGGGGCCGCTCTCCGGCCGGCCGCTGTCGCCGTAGCCGCGAAGGTCGGAGCACACCACCGTGAAGTGCTCGGCGAGCATGGGGGCCACCCGGTGCCACATGGCCATGGTCTGGGGGAAGCCGTGCAGCAGCAGCAGTGGCGGGCCGGAGCCCGCCACTGCCACCGCGATGTCCGTGCCGGAGACGCCGATCGTCGATCGGTCGAATCCGGCGAGGGGCGTCACTTCGCGCCCTTCTCCGTGATGGTGACCTTCTCGATCGTCACGGGCGGGTCGGGCGACTCCGTGCCGGGCGCGGCCATGGTGGAGATCTTCTCCGCCACGTCCTGGCCCTTGGTCACCTCGCCGAACAGCGTGTAGTTGGGCGGCAGCTGCACGCCCTGCTGGCCCACGATGATGAAGAACTGCGAGCCGTTGGTGTTGGGGCCCGCATTGGCCATGGCCACCGACCCCACCTTGTACGCACCGCTCTTCGGCAGCTCATCCTCGAACTGGTAGCCCGGGCCGCCCCCACCCGTGCCCTCGGGGTCGCCGCCCTGGATCACGAAGTCGGGGATGACCCGGTGGAACGTGACCCCGTCGTAGAAGCCCTGATTGGACAGGAACACGAAGTTGTTCACCGTCTTCGGCGCCTGCTTGGGGTCGAGCGCGATCTGGATGTCGCCCTCGGAGGTCTTCAGGTCGGCCGTATACGACGCGTTGACGTCGATGGCCATCTTGGGCGGCGACGACCAGCTCTTGGCGCCGCTCGAGGAGTCGGCGGCAGCCGTGGCCGGGGCGGTGTCAGCCGCGGAGTCGGAGGAGCCGCACCCGGCGAGTACCGGCGCGGCGATGAGGGCCGCAACGGCGGCCGTGGCAAGGAGTCGTCTCATGCGGGCGAGGATACCTGTCCCGTTCCCCGCGGGATCACTTGGGGTTATGGTCAAAGCTGAGTGGCGTTCCCCGTCATTCCCGTCGCCGTCCACCAGGGGGTGCAGCCATGACGTTGCGACACACCGCGGTGGTGGTATCCCTGATTGTGCTCACTGCGGCACCGGCCGCGATGAGTCACTCCGGTGCCACATCCTCAAGCCCCAAGGAGGGCTCCGTCGTGAGCGCCCTGCCTGCGACGGTCACGATCACCTTCGGTGATCGCCTGCTCGGGGTCACCAGCGTCAGGGTTCTTGACCCAAAGGGCATTGACCATGCCGCGTCCGCGCGGCTGAATCCCCGCAATGCGGCGATGGTCGTGGTGCGCACGAGGCGCCCCGGGGCGGGGCGCTACACCGTGGTGTGGAAGGTCAGGTCGGAGGACGGGCATCCCGCCAGCGGCACCTTCCGGTTCCGCGTGCGCGGGTGATGGCGCGCTGATCCCTAGGCAGCCGGCCGCGACAGCGCCCACGCCACCACCTGGGCGGCGGCCACCGCCAGCGCGATGATCCAGCCCCACACGGGCAGGAGCAACGCCGCCGGCAGGCCCACGAGCGCCACCCCTGACGCCAGGGCGTGCCATTTCCGCATCGGGATGCAGTCGGCCGCGAGGAAGGCCCCGCCCAGCGGCATGGCGATGACAGCCACGATCATGAGGATGCCGAAGGCCTCGGGCAGGCCCAGCCACAGGCGGGCGATCACGTCGGCCACTGCCAGCACGGCCAGGATGACGCGGCGGTAGGTCACCGGGCGGGGGCGCGGAAGCGGTCGAGCGTCTCGCCCCAGGCGCTGATGAAGGCGTAGTTCACCGCACCCGCCGCGTAGTCGGCGCGCACGGCGCCGAACTCGGCGATCGACACGATGGCGTCTTCGCTCTCGGGCGTGAACTCCTCGCCGTCCGACCTCGGCGCGCCTCCCGTGCCCACGGTCATGCACAGCACGCCGTTCACCAGGCGACGCTCGTAGCGATGGTTGTGGCCGCTCAGCACGGCGGCCGCGCCCGCCTGGCGCACCACCGGCAGCACCGGGTTACCGGGCTCGGGCGGGCGGTGGATCACCACCCACCTGGCGTCCGCGCCGCTGGTCTGGGCCAGCGCCCTGCGCAGGAACGGCAGGTCGGCCCGGTCGCCCTCGATACCCAGCGTGATGAACGCCATGCGCCCGTAGCGCTGCACCGAGCGATCGCCGCCACCGGGCCATCCGAGGGTCTCGGCGAGCGGGCGACCACCCTGCCACAGGGTGTCGTGGTCGCCCACCACCCCCAGCAGCGGACCCTGGGCCAGCAGTGGCCGAAGCGGGCGGAAGATCATCTGGTCGAACAACGCGGGCGCCGCCGCCAGGTACACGTTGTCGCCGGTGCTCAGGGTGAAGGCGGGGGCCTGCGCCGCCGCCACGCGGGCCACGGCGTACTCGTCCTCACCGCCCGCCCCGTAGTCGCCGGTGATGATGAACCGCACCGGTGCCCCGGCGCGCGCGGGCGGGGTGGTCACCGACCCCCAGGCGCGCGCATTGCCATCGGCATCCGCCACCCAGCCGTACCGGGTGCCGGGCACGAGGCCGCGCAGCTCGCCGCCCTTCGCGGCGATGGTGCGCCCATCGGGTGCCGTGGCGCGGATGCGCACGCGCTCGTCGCCCTCGGTGCGCCACGAGAGCGTTGCGCTGGTGCCTGACACCGCCTCCACCCATGGCCCGCGCGTGAACGGGTCGGGCTCGGTGGGCAGCACGAAGCGCAGCCAGTAGAGCACGATCGCCACGATCAGCATGACCACCACGCCGATGCCGGCCGCAAGCGCGATGACCCAGCGCCTGAGCACCTTCTCGCGAGGGGTGAGGTCCGTGTTCGCCACTGACGCCCAGTGTTGCACCGGCCCCCCGGTGCCAGGCACTTAACCGTCCCTTAACCTACCGGGCGGCGCTAGCCGATGAGCCCACGTATCAGCGCGACGTGCGCGGCCTCCGTGCGGTTGGTCGCACCCAACTTGAGGAACACGTTGCGCAGGTGGAACTTGATGGTGCGCTCGCTCACGAACAGGAGCCGGCCGAGCTCGGCGTTCGAGATGCCCTGTGCGGCAAGCCCCAGCACCTCGACCTCGCGCACCGTGAGATCGGCCCCAGGACGCCGGCGTGCGGCCGGCGGCAGCATCGTGGCGCCGGCCGCCACGTGGCGGATGATCGCCGGCAGGTCGGCCGCGCTCGTCGCCTTGCTCAGGTAGGCCCGTGCCCCGAGGGCGACGACCTGCTGCACCTGGGGCGTACCCGATCGGTGCGACAGCGCAACGACCGCCACGGCGGGATGCCTGTCGCGCACCGCAGCCATGCCAGCGAGCCCGTCCCCCAACGGACCCCACGGCTCCATGATCAGCACATCGGCGTCGATGCGCTCGAGCGAGGCCAGCAGGTGGTCGACCGCGGTCGATTGCAGCACCAGCGTGATGTCGGGTGAGGCGTCGAGCGCCATCGCCACCCCATCGACGAAGAGCGGCTGGTCGTCGAGCACTGCGACGGTGGTCACCTGACCAACCCGTCGTCGTCGATCAATGCGGACGCCATAGGTGGCGCTCCTCAGCTCAGTTGCGACCGGGTGCTGCATGCGCCCATTGATCAATCCCGAGCATAGACCCCTTCAGCCCGCCGTCCGCGCGCGTAGTCTCACCGGCATGGTCCGCTCCTCCGAGGGAATCTCCTTCACCGCGATCGTGGCCGCCGCCGTGATCCCCGTGGTCGCGGTTGTGGGCTCGATAGTCGCCGGCATCGTCCTGGTGTTCGCGTAGCGCGCCCGGTGCTCCGCGAGTTGCCCCCCTGCGACGTGATCGTGGTGGGCGCTGGCATCACCGGCCTCACCGCTGCGGGCGCCCTTGCTGCGGCGGGGGCCACGGTGGCGGTGATCGAGGCCCGCGACCGCATGGGGGGTCGCGCTCTCAGCATCTCCGTCGGTGGCGCAGCCGTCGACCTGGGCCCCGGGTGGTTCTGGCCGGGCGAGCCGGCCGTGCAGGCGATGGCCGACGACCTCGGCGTTCGCACCTTCCCGCAGTACCTGGCCGGGGACGCCCTGTTCGAGCCCGACGCCGCAACGGTGCAGCGCATCGATGGCAATCCGATCGACATGACCTCGTACCGGTTCCGCGCGGGCGTGCAGGCGCTGGCAGCCGGGCTCGCCGACCGTCTCCCCGGCGAGGCCCTTCACCTGGGTGAGCCGGTATCGGCGATTGCCGTCACCGATCACGGCGTGCGCGTGGATGCGCGAACCATCGCGGGCACCGCCGACCAGGTGATCGTGGCCGTTCCCCCGGCGCTGGCGGTGGAGCAGATCGCGTTCACCCCGGCCCTGCCAGAGCCGCTCCGGGCGACGGCCGAGGGCACGGCGGTGTGGATGGGCGCCGCGGTCAAGGCCGTGGCGGTGTACGACGACGCCTTCTGGCGAGGTGAATCGCTCGCCGGTTCGGCCATCAGCTACGCGGGTCCGTTCCGGGAGTTCCACGACCACAGCGGGCCAGGTGGCCTGCCCGCCGCGATCTTCGGCTTCGCTGACGCCGGCCGGTTCATCGACGTCGGCACGCCGGAGATGGAGCGTGCCTTCGTTGCCCAGCTGGTGCGGCTGTTCGGCCCGTCCGCCGCCGGGCCACGCCATGTGCATGTACTCGACTGGAGCCGCGAGGAATTCACCATGCCACGGGCGCCCCGCTTCACGCACCCGATGGCGGGCTTCGGTGCGCCGGTGTTCCAGCAGGCCGTGGCCGGGCGCCTCCACTTCGCGTCTACCGAGACCGCAACGGCCTTCGCGGGTCACATCGAGGGTGCCATCCGCGCGGGCCTCGATGTGGCGGCCCGCGCGCTGCCGGCCTGACCCGGGGGCCTGGCGCGGATCACACGGTGGCGGCAGCCGCTGCCGGCGACGGCGACCGATCGCGGGGCAGGGCCAGCGACACCAGCCCGGCCGCCACCACGAGCGCCGCAGACGCCCACAGGCATGCCTCGAGCCCCTGCCACTGGTAGAGCAGGCCGGAAAGCAGCGTGCCGGTGAGTCGGCCGAACGCATTGGCCATGTAATAGAAGCCCACGTTCATCGCCACCTTGTCCCCATCGGCGTAGTGGAGGATGAGGAACGAGTGCACGGCCGAGTTGAGGGCGAAGACGAGGCCGAAGATGATGAGGCCGATCACCAGCACCGGTCCGGCCTCGAGCCCCGCCGCCAGGGCGATGGCGATGCCCGCCGGCAGCACGGCCAGGGCGAAGGCCAGCCACACGGCCGTGGGGCCGCCGGGGGGGTGCCCGGACCGCCTGCGCAGCACCCGCGGGGCCAGCCCCTGCACGATGCCGTAGCCGATCACCCAGATGGCCATGAAGCCGCCCACCTCCCAGAAGCTCCACCCGAGCACCGAGCGCAGGTACACGGGCAGGCCCACCACGAACCACACGTCGCGCGACGCGAACAGGAACACCCGCGCGGCCGAGAGCAGGTTCACCGCCCGGTTGTTGGAGAACATGTGGCGGAAGCGGGCCGTGGCACTGCCCCTGCCGAGCGAGCCCTTGACGGCGACGAGCACCATCACGAGCGCGGCCCCCACCAGCACCGCCAGCACGGCCAGTGCCGGGCGGAAGCCGATGAAGGTGAGCATGAGGCCGCCGAGGAAGAAGCCCACCCCCTTGAGGGCGTTCTTCGACCCCGTGAGGATGGCCACCCACTTGAACAGGGTGTCGGATGCGCCCTCGGGAACCACCATCTTCACGGCGCTCTTGGAACTCATCTTGGTGAGGTCCTTGGCGATGCCGCTGACGGCCTGGGACACCATCACATAGGGCACCACCAGCCACGCCGGGGGCGCGAGGCCCAGCATGAGCAGCGCGCCGATCTGCAGGATGAGCCCCGAGATGAGCGTCGACTTCAAGCCCCAGCGCGCGGCGATCCAGCCGCCGAAGAGGTTCGTGAGGACCCCGAAGACCTCATAGAAGATGAAGAGGCTGGCCACCTGCAGCGGGCTGTAGCCCAGTTGGTAGAAGTAGAAGAGCACCAGCACGCGCAGCGCGCCATCGGTGATGGTGTCGGCCCAGTAGGCCCCTGTCACGTACGCGTACGTGCGCAGGTCGCTCTGCTGGGGGGTGCTCACGGGGCTGCTCTCACGCACCGTGGAGAGTTGCGGCAACGGTTCGGGCGAGCTCCGCGTACCGGTTGGCGTAGCCCCACTCGTTGTCGTACCAGACCAGCACCTTCACCTGCGTGCCATCGATGACCATGGTCGATGGCGCGTCCACGATCGACGATCGCGGGTCGTCGCGGTAGTCGATGCTCACCAGCGGGCGCTCCTCGTATCCCAGTATTCCCGCAAGGGGGCCGCCTGCGGCGTCGCCCAGCATCTGGTTCACCTCGTCCACGCTCGTCGGCCGCTCCACCTCGAACACGCAGTCGGTGAGCGACGCATTCGCGAGGGGCACGCGCACGGCCAGGCCGTTCAGGCGCCCCTGCAGTTCGGGGAAGATCATGCCGATTGCCGTGGCCGACCCCGTGGTGGTGGGGATGAGCGACATGCCGCTGGCGCGCGCCCGGCGGAGGTCCTTGTGCGGGGTGTCCAGTATCGACTGCGTGTTGGTGAGGTCGTGCAGCGTGGTGATGGCGCCGTGGCGGATGCCCAGGCCCTCGTGGATCACCTTCACCACCGGCGCGAGGCAGTTGGTGGTGCACGAGGCGGCGGTAAGCACGTCGTGACGGTCCGGCTCGTAGCGGTCGTCGTTCACGCCCACCACCACGTTGATGGCAGCCGGGTCGTTCACCGGTGCCGCCACGATCACCTTGCGGGCACCGCGCGCGAAATGCGGCGCCAGCGCATCCATGGTCCGGAACTTCCCACTCGCCTCCAGCACGATGTCCACCCCGCTTGCGGCCCAGTCGATGTCGGCGGGGGAGGCGTGCGAGGTGTGGACGATGCGGCGGCCGTCGATGATGACCGCGTTGGCATCCGACGTGATGGAGCGGTTCCAGCGACCGTGCACGGAGTCGAACTCGGCCAGGTGCGCGGATGTGGCGGGGTCGCTCCGGGCATCGTTGATGTGCACGAAGTCGAGCTCCGGCCAGTCGAGCGCCGCGCGCAGCGCCAGGCGGCCGATTCGCCCGAAGCCGTTGATGCCGACGCGGATGGGGTTGCTCATGGGTTCTCCGGTGATCGTCGAATTGCGATGAACGATATTCATGTTCCCCAATCGCCCCCGGGGGTGTTACGCGGCGGTTGCACGCCCCTGCAGGCCGGGCATACCATCGCAATGTGACGATGGACGCCGACGCGACGTGCTGCGTTCCCGCTGAGCGGATCGTGGTGCCCGACGACCCGCAGTTGTGCGAGGACATCTCGCGCGCGGCCAAGGCCCTTGGTCACCCGGCCCGCGTGCAGATCCTCCGAGTGCTGCTCGCAAGCGACTCGTGCCTGTGCGGCGACATCGTGGAGCAGCTGCCGCTGGCGCAGTCGACGGTGTCCCAGCACCTCAAGGTGCTGAAGGAGGCCGGCCTCATCACCGGTGAGATCGACGGCCCCCGCGTGTGTTACTGCGCCGACAGGGAGGCACTGGCCGGCCTGGGCATGCTCATCGCCGGCCTGCTCTCTCCTGCGCTCACCGCCGGCGACCTCCCCGTGGGCGCATCGTGACGAACCGGCGCACGAGGAACACGACGACGGCCGCGCCCACGAGCAGCGCACCGATCGCCACCTGACGCACGGGGAGCGCGATGGCAAGGCCCACGCAGCCGACCAGCCCGAGCGCCGGCAGCAGGCGTGAGCCGCGCGAATGGCCACGCGGCAGCGTGAGCGCAGCAAGGTTGGCGATGGCGTAGTAGCTGAGCACCGCGAACGAGCTGACGGCGATTGCCGCGGTGAGGCCGCCCAGCAGCACGACCACCACCACCAGCACGGTCACCGCCACCTCGGCCCGGTGTGGCACGCCGTGGCGGGGGTGCACCGCCTGCAGCCAGCCGGGGGCATCGCCGTGTCGGCCCATTGCGAGGGCGGTGCGGCTGATGCCCGCGATGAGCGCCAGCAGCACGCCGGCAGACGCCAGCACGGCGGTCGCGCGCACGATGGGCTCCAGCGCCGCGAGGTTGCCGGCCCCCACGGCCGTTGCCAGCGGATCGGGCGACGACGCCAGCAGCGCCGGTCCGGCAGACCACACGGCCACGCCGGTCACCACCAGGTAGAGGACGGCGACGATCGCCAGCGCGGTCACGATGGCGCGGGGGATGGTGCGGGCCGGGTCACGCACCTCCTCGCCGAGCGTCGCGATCCGGGCATATCCGGCGAACGCGAAGAAGAAGAATCCCGCCGCCTGGGCGATGCCCCACGGGGAGCCGGGTGAGGGAGCCGCCAGAGAGGTAGCCCCACCATCCCACGCAAGCGCCACCACGGTCGCCGCCAGCCCCGCAAGCACGACCGCCAGGATGATCCGCGTGGCCTGCGCCGTGCGCTGGATGCCGAAGTAGTTCACCGCTCCGAGGGCGACGACCGCGCCCACGGCCACGGCCGTGGCCTGAGCCGGCCACAGGTAGGCGCCGATCGCCAGCGCCATGGCCGCACAGCTGGCGACCTTTCCGATGACGAATGCCCATCCCGCGGTGAATCCCCACCCGGGCCCCAGCCGCTCGCGGCCGTACACATACGTGCCGCCCGACTCCGGATAGCGCGCGGCGAGCCACGCCGACGACATCGCGTTGCACGTGGCCACAACGCCGGCCAGCAGCAGCCCCGCCAGCAGCCACCAGCCCGCGGC
Source organism: Miltoncostaeaceae bacterium (assembly GCA_044233875.1). Classification (GTDB taxonomy): domain Bacteria; phylum Actinomycetota; class Thermoleophilia; order Miltoncostaeales; family Miltoncostaeaceae; genus SYFI01. Next base: position 18,981 of record JBIIJJ010000010.1, read on the forward strand.
CGCGGCCGCCGGGCCAACCGCGGTGAAGATGCCCGCGCCCACCATCGAGCCGACGCCGATGACGGTGGCATCGCGCAGGCCGAGGCGTCGCGAGAGGAGAGGCGGCGGCACACCGGCACGCTAGGCGCGCGCGCGGCGGCCCGCTGTTACGCGGCGCCCCGCTGTTACGCGGTGCCCTGCAGCCCTGAGATCACGAGCTCCAGGCTCGACTGCACCAGTTTCTTCTGCTCCCGCCGTGGGCGGAGCCAGTAGGGCCCCTCGAGGATGAGTGACGACAGCCCGTGCACGAGCGCCCACATCGGCAGCTCGGCATCCGCCCGCCGTTCCGGCGTGAGCGCGCCGGCAGCCGCCATTTGATCGAGCACCTCGCTGAGGATTCCGTAGGGACTTTCCGGGGCGTAGTCGTCACCCTCAGCACCGGGCGCGCGATCAGGGAATGTGCCGTCGGCAAAGATGACCCTGTACTGGCCGGGGTTCGCGATGGCGAACTCCACATAGGCCTGCCCAATGCCGATGAGCCGTCGCCGCGCCTGCTCTGCGTCGGTCAGCCCTGACGGCAGGCGTGAGAGGGTGGCCGCCCTGAGGGCTGCCCCGAGGCGTGCGAGCACGGCCACCTTCACCGCCCTGACGAGGTCGTCGCGGTTTGTGAAGTGCCGGTACGCGGCGGTGGCGGACACCCCCGCCCGCCGCGCGACCTCGCGCAGCGACAGCG
>JBIIJJ010000126.1:0-5216 GCA_044233875.1 Miltoncostaeaceae bacterium
TGAGGGCCACGGTCATGTCCGCGGCCCGGGCCTGCAGCTCGGGGTGCAGCTCGGCCACGCGGTCGGGATGGCACCGCACCACCTGACGGCGGAACGCCCGCTCCACCTCGTCGGGTGACGGCCGGGGACCAAGGCCCAGCAGGTCGGCCGCCTCAGCGGCACTGGTGGGGGCGGCCACGGCGCTGGCCTGCTGCTTGTCGAGCAGCCCCCGGGCGAGCGTGCGAAGCCGGGCCTTCTCGGCCTGGATCTCGCCCCACTCGTCGTCGAGGGCCTCCTGCCGCTCGGCCAGGTGGGCACGCTCCTCGCGCACCTCGTCGGCCAATGACGCCAGGGCACGGTCGCGCGATCCGCTGTCGGCACGCAGGAGTTCGAGCATCACCTCGGGGTCGGCCGCCGAGGGCAGGTCATCCGGCACGCGCCGCCCCTGACCGGACTGCCCCTGGCGCACGAGCGCGATGACCTCGTCGAGCGACTGATGCGCCGAGTTCGCCATGGAGGGCCCGTCGGAGGGGGCGAGGCGAACCAACTCGAGGGAGTCCCATGAGGGGTCGGCGATGAAGGCGGCGGATGACCGCCCTGCCAGCATCACGCGGCGCTCGGGCTGTGCGCGGTGCCCCAGCAGGGAAAAGCGGGCGTCGCCACCGCCCGCGCCGCGCAGGGCCGCGATCTCATCGGCGAGGTCGTCCAGGCGCCGGGCGACCTCCCGCCCATCGGGGCCCTCGGGCATGACGGCCCGGGCGGCGGCAAGGGCGTCGTCGAGCCCCCCGGCGTCCTCGCCCTGGCCCACGGCGAGTACGGCCCACCAGCGGGTCCACGGGTCGTCGTCGGGCGCGGCAGCGAGGGCACGGCCGGCCTCCAGCGGATGATCGAGCGACTGCAGGGCGGCGGCGAGAGCCGGGCGGGCGGCGCGGTCGCCGAGCGATGCGGCCACGGCGAGCAGGGCGACCTGTCGCCATCTGGCGGAGTCGCCGCGGGGGGGAGTGGCACCGGCCGCTCGCGTGAATGCATCGCTCACGCGGGCAACGGTAGTGCAGCGCCGGCACGACCCGACGCAGGATATGTGACCATATGGTGACTACAATCGGCGCATGTCCACGACGCCGTCATCTGCAACGCACGTGCCCGTCGCACAGGCAAAGGCGAAGTTCAGCGAGATGCTGCGGCGCGCCGGCGGCGGCGAGGAGATCGTGGTGACCAGCCACGGCCGCCCGGTGGCGCGAATACTGCCGCCGGCCGACGCCCCGCCCTCGCGCGAGCAGTGGATCGCGAATCTCATGGAGTTCCGCCGCAGCCGCAAGGGCATCGGGGCCACGCGCGACGAAATCGTGGAGTGGATTCACGAGGGGCGGCGCTGATGGGCGACTTCGTGCTCGATGCATCGGCGGCCATGGTGCTGGTGATGGACGATGAGCCCGAGGAGCCGGTGATGCCCATCGTGACCGCCCTCGGTCATGGGGCGGCGGTCGTGCCAGCGCTTTGGAGGTTCGAGGTGGCGAGTGCGCTCGAGACATCGCTGCGGCGCGGTCGCGTGGACGAGGCCGGCCTCGCGCAGGCCATCGAACTGATCGAGGGCGTTGACCCCGTTCATGACGACGAGCCGCTGGCGGTCGGGGCGCTTGTGGCACTCGCACGCGTGCACCGGGTCACGCCCTACGACGCCTCCTATCTCGCTCTCGCACTGCGCCGGGGCATCGCACTTGCGACCATCGACGGACGACTGCGAACGGCCGCCGAGGGCGCCGGGGTGCCGCTGGTCTGCTGACGGGCGCACGGGCGTGCCCCGGGGCGGGAGTGAGACCATCGCGCACATGGCAAACCGACTCGCCGACGAGGCCTCGCTCTACCTGAGGCAGCACGCCGACAACCCCGTGGACTGGTGGCCCTGGGGAGAGGAGGCCTTCGCCGATGCGCGCGAGCGCGACGTGCCGATCCTCCTCTCGGTGGGCTACTCGTCGTGCCACTGGTGCCACGTGATGGCGCATGAGTCATTCGAGGACCCCTCCACCGCGTGGGTGATGAACAGCGAGTTCACCCCCGTGAAGGTGGACCGCGAGGAGCGCCCCGACGTGGACGCCCTCTACATGCAGGCCACCCTCGCCATGACCGGCCAGGGCGGCTGGCCCATGACGGTGTTCCTCACGCCGGCCGGCGAGCCGTTCTACGCGGGCACCTACTACCCGCCCGAGCCCCGGCACGGCATGCCGTCGTTCATCCAGGTGATGGAGGGGGTGGCCGAGGCCTGGCGCGAGCGGCGCGACCAGGTGATGCGGCAGGCGGAGATGCTCACGCGCGGCATCCGCGAGCAGTCGGTGGTGGTGGTGGACGCCCCGCCGCCGGGACGCGACGCCATCGCCGGGGCCATGCGCACCCTCGGCGAGCTGTACGACGAGGGGCACGGGGGCTTTGGCGGCGCGCCCAAGTTCCCGCCGTCGGTGGTGATCGACCTGCTGCTGCGCCGGGCCTGGGCCGGCAGCGACCCCGATGGCCTGGCGGTGGCCATGAGCACGGGCACCCTCGACGCCATGGCCGGCGGCGGGGTGTTCGACCAGGTGGGCGGCGGGTTCCACCGGTACTCGGTGGACGACATCTGGCTGGTGCCCCACTTCGAGAAGATGCTCTACGACAACGCCCTGCTGCTGCGCGACTACGCGCTGTCGCTTCGCATCACCGGCAACGAGGGGCACGGCCAGGTGGCCGGTCGCATCGCCACGTACCTGCTGCGCGAGATGTGCGTGGATGGCGGCGCGTTCGCCGCGGCGCAGGACGCCGACTCCCCCGGTGGCGAGGGCGCGTTCTTCACGTGGACTCCCGATGAGATCCGCGCCGTGCTCGAACCGGACGCCGCCGCGGCGGTGATGGCCCGGTTCGGCGTGACCGACCGGGGCAACTTCGAGGGACGCACCATCCTGCGCGTGGTCGGCCCCGACTCGCCGCTGGTGCCCCCGGCCCTCGATGCGCTCTATGAGGCGCGCGCCGCACGCCCTGCGCCCGCGCGCGACGACAAGGTCATCGCCTCCTGGAATGGCCTGGCCATCGGCGCCATGGCCGAGGCCGGCATGGGTATGAAGCGGGCCGACTGGGTGCAGGCCGCACGTGAGGCCGCCCGGTTCGTGCTGGACGAGATGGTGGTGGACGGCCGCCTGATGCGCGTGCATGCGCGTGGGCGCGCCCGCCACCTCGGTGCACTCGAGGACCACGCCGACATGGCCGATGGACTGCTGGCCCTCTACGCAGCCGACTTCGACCCGCGGTGGCTGGAAGCCGCGCAGGCGGTTGCCGACGCCATGCTCGAGCTCTTCGCCGATCCCGAGGGCGCAGGTTTCTTCACGGCGGGGGCCGACGCACCGCCGCTGGTGGCCCGCACCCGCGACCTCGAGGACCACCCCTCCCCCGCCGGCAACTCCCAGGCGGCATGGGTGCTGGCCCGCCTCGCCCTGCTCACCGGCGGGCGGCGGTACGACGACGCGGCGCGCGGCGCGGTATCGCTGGTGGCCACGCAGGCGGCGAAGTGGCCGCAGGCCTTCGCCCGCGCGCTGCAGGCGGCAGACCTCCTCGCGGCCCGCCCGGTGGAGGTGGCCATCAGCGGTCCGCTCGACGACCCCCGCACGGTGGCGCTCATCGACACCGTGCGGATCGGCGCGGGGCCGTACGCCATGGTCGCAGCGGGGGACCCCTCCGACGCACGGGCGGTGAACGCCGCTCCGCTCCTGGCCGACCGCCCGCTCGTGCACGGCGCGCCGGCCGCATACGTGTGCAGCGGGTTCACGTGCCAGGCACCCGTTACGGACCCCGGTGCGCTGATGTCGGCGCTCCGCGGCGGATGACCCCCTATCCTGCGCGACATGGCTGACCTCGGCGAGATCCAGACGATGATCGAAGCCGCCCTCCCGGGCGCGCAGGTGGAGGTACAGGACCACGGCGGCGGGGATCACCTGTCGGCGGTGGTCGTGGCCCCGCAGTTCGAGGGCATGAGCCGCATTGACCAGCACAAGGCCGTGTACGCCGCCGTCCAGGCGCGCATCGACGACGGCCAGATCCACGCGCTCGCGCTGAAGACGCGGGCCCCGGAGGCATGATGAGCGACGTCAGCACCATGACCGAGGAGCAGATCCTCGAGCAGATCCAGTCGGAGGTCGCGGCCAACCGCGTGTTCCTCTACATGAAGGGAACGCCCGACGCGCCTGCCTGCGGGTTCTCGATGCGCGTGGTGCAGATCCTCGGCCATGTCGGCGTGGAATACGGCGCCCGGGACATCCTGGAGGACCCCCGCGTGCGCGTGGTGCTCTCGGGATGGTCGGACTGGCCCACCATCCCGCAGCTCTTCGTTGACGGCAAGCTGGTGGGCGGGTGCGACATCGTGACCGAACTCTTCCAGGACGGCGAGCTGCAGCAGATGCTCCCCGCCGCACAGGCGTAGGCACGCCATGACCAGCCACCCCCTGGAATTCTCCGAGGACCTTCAGGACACATCTCCTGCCACGCGCATCGGGCTCTCACGCGCGGGGGTCTCCCGGTCGGCCAAGGCCATACGCCTGGCCTTCGGCGGTTCGGAGCACTACATGGACGCCACGGTGGAGTGCGTGGTGGACCTCGACCCCGACCAGAAGGGCGTGCACATGTCGCGCTTCGAGGAAGAGGTGAACGAGGCCATCGACGCCGTGCTGATCGGCGAGGCCATCGCCATCGAGGTGCTGGCCGAGCACATCGCCCAGCGGGTTGTGGAGCGCCAGGGCGCCGTGCGCGGCATGGCCACGATCCGGGCCCGGTACCCGGTGGACAAGCGCACCCCGGTCACCGACGTGGCCACGCAGGAGATGTACGGCCTCATCGGCACCGCCGCCGCGAGGACGGGTGCGAGTCGCCGCGCAGTGGGCGTGTCGGCCCAGGGCATGAACGCGTGCCCGTGCGCGCAGGGGCTCGTGCGCGAGCAGGCCGAGGCCGCGCTGGCGGCAGACGGCTTCAGCCCCGAGGAGATCGCGCGCATCGTCGCGCGGGTGCCCATCGCCACGCACAACCAGCGCGCCAGGGGCACGCTGCTGGTGGGGTCACCCGCCGGCGCCGACATCCCGGCCGACGCCCTCATCGAGATCGTCGAGGACGGCATGTCCTCCGAGATCTACGAGCTGCTCAAGCGCCCCGACGAGCTCTACGTGGTGGACAAGGCGCACCGACGCCCCCGGTTCGTGGAGGACTCCGTGCGAGAGATGATCGCCGGC
>JBIIJJ010000011.1:0-19656 GCA_044233875.1 Miltoncostaeaceae bacterium
CCCACGTGATCTGCCTCGGCCACCACGAGGACCGCCTCGCGGTGGCGCGCGACCTGGGCGCCACCGGCGTGGTGACCTCGCGCGACACCGAGGAGATCAAGGAGCAGGTCATGGAGATGACCAACGGTGAGGGCGCCCACGTGGTGGTGGACTCCATCAGCGGCAAGTCGTCGATGGCCGCCGCACACGCCACGGTGCGCGCCGGCGGCGCCATCGCCTGCCTCGGCATGGACCACTTCATGCAGAACGTGCCGGAGATCAACTGGTTCGACCAGTTCCTGCGCAACGTCACGATCACGGGCGGGCTGGTGCCGGGCCCCGCGTACTTCCCCGAGCTGCTCGACGCCGTGAAGGCCGGCCGCCTCGACCCGGCGCCGGTGCTCACCACCGAGCTCTCGCTGGACGACGCCGCGGACGGCTACCGCAAGATGCAGTCCCGCGAGGAGGGCGTGATCAAGGTGTGCCTCACGCCCGCGTGAGCGACCTGATCATCGATGAGCTGGAGGGCCTCGGCCAGCATCGCCTGGCCCAGGCCCTCCGTGAGCTTCCGCCCGAGCAGGCTGATCGGCTGGCCCTGCAGGTGGCGGGTATCGAACTGCCGTTGGTCGCCCGCCTGGTCGACGATCTCGTGCGCGACCCGGCACCGTCCCCGGCACCGTCCATCGGCCCGGCGCAGGTGGACCGCCTGCCCGTGGACGATGCCGGTCGCGCCCGCCGCCGCATGGCCCACGAGGCCGGCGAGCAGGCGCTGCGCGACGGCCGTGTGGCGGTGGTGCTGCTGGCCGGGGGGCAGGGCACGCGGCTGGGGTTCGACCACCCCAAGGGAATGTTCCCCATTGGGCCCATCAGCAACGCCAGCCTGTTCGGGATCCACGCGGCAGGCGTGGGGGCCACGCGACGCCGCTACGGCTGCGACCTGCCGTGGTACCTCATGACCTCTGACGTCAACGACGCCGAAACCCTCACGTTCCTCTACGACCACGCGCTGTTCGGGCTGGCGCCGGAGTCGATCACCCAGTTCGTGCAGGGCATGTTGCCGGCGGTCGATCGCCAGACCGGCGACATCCTGCGCGAGGCCCCCGACCGCCTGGCGCTCTCGCCGGACGGGCACGGGGGCATCTTCCGCGCCATGGGCCATGCGGCGATCCTCGGCGACCTCGAGGAGCGCGGCATCGACGTGATCATGACCTTCCAGGTGGACAATCCGCTCATGCGCCCGGCCGACCCGGAGTTCATCGGCTCGCATCTTCTTGCACGCGCCGAGATGTCCACCCTGGTGGTGTCGAAGGTGGCGCCCGCGGAGCGCATGGGCGTGATGGCCACGGTGGGCGGCAGCACGGCGCTGGTGGAGTACAGCGACCTGCCCGCCGAGCTCGAGGCCGCGCGCGACGCGGACGGCAGCCTCCTCTACTGGGCCGGGTCCACCGGGGTGCACTGCCTCGACCGGGCATTCGCCACCCGCCTCGCCACCGGCCAGGCCGCGCTGCCCTTCCATCGCGCCGACAAGACCGTGGCCACCGTGGATGGCGACGTTGCGGCCGTCAAGTTCGAGGCCTTCATGTTCGACGCCCTGCCGCTGGCCGCGCGCACGGCCACCGTGGAGATGGAGCGCGCCGAGCGGTTCGCGCCGGTCAAGAACGCCGATGGGGCCGATTCACCGGACACCTGCAGGGCCGCCATCACCGAGCGCGGTGCCCGGTGGCTGGAGCAGGTGGGGGTCACGGTGCCGCGGGGCGATGACGGCGCGAGCCTGCACCCCATCGAGATCGACCCCCGCTACGCGCAGGAGGCCGCCGACCTGCACGGCAGGCTGCCGTCGGGAATGACCGTGGACGCCGCCCTGCTGCTGCGCGACTAGCGCACCGAGCGGGCCATGGCGACGAGCGGGAACGTGCGCGGGCCGCTCAGCGTGTAGGTGCCACCCACACCCGGCTGGTAGTCGCCCCAGGTGAGGATGCGCCACGTACGGCTGGTGCAGTCGCGCGTGCGGCCCAGGCCCGAGATGCGGGTGGTGGCGCAGCGGAAGCGCAGGGGGTCGCCGGCAAAGCAGTCCTCCCCGGCGCCGATGATCTCGCGGAAGGTCACCGAGCCCTTCGTCGACCGGTACCGCGCCGTGGCCTCCTGGCGGCCATCGCACAGGGTGGTCTCGCCCTCCACCGGCTGCTGGGTGGTGAGGTCGATGCGCTGCAGCACCGCACCCTCGGTGTTGCGCGGATAGGTGATGGTGGCCTCGGGAAGGGCCGTGCGCAGCTGTACCCACGCCGATGGGGGCGTGATGGTGCAGTTGGCGTCGGCGCAGTCGGTGCCGCCGGCGAGTGCCATGCCCGTGGGCACGAGCGTGGCCGCGACCGCAAGCGATATCCAGTTACGCATGGACCTAGCGTACTTGCGGCGGGAGCGCGAACACCACGCCCTCGTCCGTTGGGACCTCGTTGCCCTTACGGGCGTATCCACGGGTTTCGAGGTAATCGAGCACCCCGCGCACCAGCACCTCGGGAGCGGATGCTCCTGCCGTGAGGGCCACGCGGGGGTGGTCGTCGAGCCATGACGGGTCCATGTCGTCCACCCCGTCGATGAGGTAGCTCCGTGCGCCACCGGCGCGGGCCACCTCCACCAGGCGCTGCGAGTTGGACGAGTTCTGCGAGCCCACCACCAGCACGAGCTCGGCCGAGGTCTCCTCCACCACGGTCTTCACGGCGTCCTGGCGGTTCTGCGTGGCGTAACAGATGTCGCTGGACGCCGGTGACTGCAGGGCGGGAAAGCGCCGCTTGAGCACCGCGATGATCTCGGCGGTGTCGTCGAGCGAGAGCGTGGTCTGGGTGGTGAGGGCCACGTTGTCCGGGTCGGGTACCTGCACGGCCTCGGCCTGGGCGACGTCCTCCACCACGATCACCCGCTCGGGCGCCTCCCCGCGGGTGCCGATGACCTCGTCGTGATCCTCATGCCCCACCAGCAGCACGGTGGCGCCCTTGCCGGCGTAGCGGCGCACCTCGGCATGCACCTTGCTCACCAGCGGGCAGGTGGCGTCGATCACCTCGAGGTTGCGGGCCCCACAGCGCTCGTAGATGTCGGGCGCGCTGCCGTGGGCCGAGAGCACGATCACGCTGCCCTCGGGAACCTCCTCGGGGGTGTCCACGAACACCGCGCCCTTGTCGGCGAGGGTCTTCACCACGTACTGGTTGTGCACGATCTCGCCACGCACGTAGATGGGCGCTCCGCGCTCCTCCAGCAGGCGGTCGACGGTCTCGATGGCACGGTCCACGCCGGCGCAGTAGCCGCGCGGCGAGATGAGGTTCACGGTCTCGGTCACGGCCGGGAGGGTAGCGCGGCCGTGGCGCGCGCGGTGCGTAGGATGCCCCTTCGTGACGACCGACCCATCAGACGCAGCCCAGGCCCTCGACATCGCGCTGCGGGCCGCCCGCCTGGCCGGCAACGGCCTGATGGCGCGCTTCGAGGGCCCCGCCGAGGGCGTCATCGCCAAGAGCACGTCCACCGACCTGGCCAGCGTGGCCGATCACGAGGCCGAGGACGTCATCCTCTCCATCATCCGCGCCGAGCGACCGGGCGACGCCATCCTCAGCGAGGAGGCCGGCGAGGCCGAGCAGGGCACCACCGGCCTGCGCTGGCTGGTCGATCCCCTGGACGGCACCACCAACTTCCTGTGGGGCTATCCGCAGTGGGCGGTGAGCATCGCCTGCTACGACGACCAGGGCGGGCTGATGGGCGTGGTGCACGACCCCATCCGCGGCGAGACCTTCAGCGCCGTGCGCGGGGGCCCGGCGCACCTGAACGGCCAGGTGCTCGAGCTCGAGCCCAGCGACGACCTCGGGCAGGCGCTCGTGGGCAGCGGGTTCGGCTACGACGCCGTGCGCCGCCGGCGTCAGGCGCTTCGCCTGTCGGGCGTCATCCCGCACGTGCGCGACATGCGCCGCGGCGGTTCGGCCGCCCTCGACATGGCGTGGGTGGCCTGCGGCCGCCTGGACGCCTACTACGAGTTCGGCGTGAACGCGTGGGATGTCGCCGCCGGCGCGGTCATCGTCATCGCCGCAGGCGGCACCGTGCAGGACCTGCCCACGGGCCCCGAGGGCGCCCCCGGCACCTTGGCCGCCCGGCCGGGCCTGGCCGACCCCCTGCGCGCGGTGGTGGACGCCGCGGCGGAGGGCATCGACTAGCGGGCTAGCCGGCCTCGACGGCGCGCCATGCCCGGAGCAGGCGCTTGTCGAACGATGCGATGGTGACGGGCCCCGGATGCCGCCCCCGCATCTGCATGGCGGTGGCGAGCACGCAGGCGTCGGGCATCTTCACGCCGGTGCGCACGCGGATGGATGCCGCCAGGCGCGCACCGGCCTCGTCGAGCGGCACGATCTCGGCGCGCAGGCCCTGGATGAACAGGCGCGCCTTCTCCCCGGCGGCGTCGCCCCGGGCCATGGGCCCCACCATCACCTCGGCCATGGTCATGGCGCTGATCGCCCGCTCCGGCACCTCGGTGAGCACGTCCACGATCAACCGGCGTGCCTTCCGGTGCTGTGCGTCGTCCCTGTTGAGCACGCCGATCAGCACGTCGGCGTCGAGGACGGTCAGTCCCACCCGGACCTCAGCTCCTCCAGGTACCCGTGCGGGTAGACGTCGTCACCGAAGATGCCCGCGAAGCGGTCGACGAAGGCCTGCGCCGTGGAGATCTCGATCGTCCCGTGATCGGTTGCGGTGATCACCACCGCATCACCGGACTCCAGGCCCGCCTCGCGCAGCACCTCGACGGGCAGGGTCACCTGGTTCTTGGACGATATGACCGGCACTGCAGCTCCTTTACTCCATGGCGAATGGAGTAAAGCATCTGTCCCAGTTGACGCCGTTGCCGCCCGCCCGGAACGCGAAGGGCCCGCCGGAGCGGGCCCTTCGGTACCGCGTCATGCGAGCGAACTACTTGCCTGCCGTCTCCCTGTAGAGGCGGCGGAGGACGGTGGGCAGGATGCCGCCGTTCCTCAGGTAGTTCATCTCGTTCGGGCCGTCGATGCGGCTCTGCGCCTGGAACTGGCGTCCGTCGCCCAGCTCCACCGTGAGGATGGCGCGGGGCTCCATGTCGGCCAGGCCGTGGATGCTGAAGGTCTCGTGCCCGGACAGGCCGAGGCTCTCGGCTGACTGGCCCTCGAGGAACTGCAGGGGCAGCACGCCCATGCCGACGAGGTTGCCGCGGTGGATGCGCTCGAACGACTGCGCGATGACGGCGCGCACGCCGAGCAGCGCGGTGCCCTTGGCGGCCCAGTCGCGGCTGGATCCCGAGCCGTACTCCTTGCCGGCCAGCACCACGAGCGGGATGCCGTCGGCCTGGTAGCGCATGGAGGCGTCGTAGATCGGGATGATGTCCCCGGTCGTGACGTGCTCGGTCCAGTTGCCCTCCTTGCCACCGGCCAGCGCGTTGCGCAGGCGGATGTTGCCGAAGGTGCCGCGCATCATCACCTCGTGGTTGCCGCGGCGCGACCCGAATGAGTTGAAGTCGCGCGGCTCCACGCCCTTCGCGATGAGGTACTCACCGGCGGGCGAGTTGACCGGGATCACGCCGGCGGGCGAGATGTGGTCGGTGGTGACCGAGTCGCCCAGCACGGCGAGGGCCCGGGCGTGCTCGATGTCGGTGACGCCGGGCGCCTCGGGCGTGAGGCCCTCGAAGAACGGCGGCAGCTGCACGTAGGTGCTGTCGGAGTCCCAGGCGTAGGTGTCGCCGGCGGGCACCGGGATGGCGCGCCAGCGCTCATCGCCGTCGAACACCGAGGCGTAGTACTCCTTGAACAGCTCGGCGTCGATGGTGGTCTCCACGACCTCGCGCACCTCATCGGCCGAGGGCCAGATGTCGGCGAGCATCACCGGCTGGCCATCCGACCCCGTGCCGATGGGCTCGGTGGTGAGGTCGATGTCCACGCGGCCGGCGAGGGCGAAGGCCACCACCAGCGGCGGCGAGGCCAGGAAGGCCGCCTTCACGTTGGGGTGCACGCGGCCCTCGAAGTTGCGGTTGCCCGAGAGCACCGCGGCCACGACCATGCCGTTGTCCTCGATGGCCCTGGTGACCGGCTCGTCGAGCGGGCCCGAGTTGCCGATGCAGGTGGTGCAGCCGTAGCCCACCAGGTTGAACTGGATCTGGTCGAGGTAGGGCATGAGGCCCGACTTCTCCATGTAGCCGGTGACCACCTGGGACCCCGGCGCGAAGGAGGTCTTGACGGTGGGGTTCACCGTGAGGCCCTTCTCCACCGCGCGCTTGGCCACCAGGCCGGCGCCCACCATCACGTACGGGTTCGACGTGTTGGTGCACGAGGTGATGGCGGCGATCGCCACCGAGGCGGGGCCGAACTCGGCCATCTCGCCATCGATGTCCACCTCGACGGTGTCGTAGTGGCGGCCGCCCCCGTTCTGGTGCATGCCCTCGGGATACTCCTCCATGAAGCGGTTGCCCACCTGCGGCAGCACCACGCGGTCCTGCGGGCGGCGCGGGCCGGAGAGCGACGGAACCACGTCGCCCAGGTCGAGCGAGAGGTGCTCGTCGTACTGCGGGTCGGGGTCACCGTCCTCGCGGAACATGCCCTGCTCGCGGTAGTAGCTCTCGACCAGCGGCACCAGGTGGCCGCGGTTGGTGGTCTCGAGGTAGCGCAGCGCCTCGGCGTCGACCGGGAAGATGCCGGTGGTGGCGCCGTACTCGGGGCCCATGTTGGCGATGGTGGCGCGGTCGGCCAGCGTGATGTTGCTGAGGCCGTCGCCGTAGTACTCCACGAACTTGCCCACCACGCCGTGCGCGCGCAGCATCTCGGTGAGGGTGAGCACCAGGTCGGTGGCGGTGGCGCCGGGCTGCAGCTGGCCCGTGAGCTTCACGCCCACCACGACAGGCCACGGCAGGTTGATGGGCTGGCCGAGCAGGTTGGCCTCGGCCTCGATGCCGCCCACGCCGAACCCCAGGATGCCGATGCCGCTGATCATGGTGGTGTGGGAGTCGGTGCCCACGAGCGAGTCGGGGTAGGCCCGCACCTCGCCGTCCACCTCACGGGTGGCCACCACGCTTGCCAGGTACTCCAGGTTCACCTGGTGCACGATGCCGGTGCCCGGCGGCACGGCACGGAAGTCCTTGAACGCCTGCTGGGCCCAGCGCAGCAGCGCGTAGCGCTCTGCGTTGCGCTCGTACTCCTTGGCCACGTTCTCCTCGAACGAGTGGTCCGTGCCGAAGAAGTCCACCTGCACCGAGTGGTCGATGACCAGGTCGGCGGGCACGAGCGGGTTGATGCGCGAGGGGTCGGCGCCCAGGTCGCGCATGGCGTCACGCATGGCGGCCAGGTCGACCACGCAGGGCACGCCGGTGAAGTCCTGCATCACCACGCGGGCGGGAAGCAGCGGCACCTCGCGGGCCAGGCCCGAGTTGGGGCTCCAGGCGGCCAGCGCCTTCACGTCGTCCTCGCCCACGAACTCGCCGCCGGCGTTGCGCAGCACGTTCTCGATGAGGATCTTCACCACGAACGGGGTGCGGGAGAGGTCGGTGCCGAGCGCGTCCAGGCGCCAGATCGCGTAGTCCTTACCCCCGGCGGAGAGGGTGGCACGGGCGTTGAACGGGTCCGGTGATGCGCTCACAAGGGCTCCTAATGCGAGATCTCTTCGATGGGCCACGCGCGTCCGCGAGGCGATCGGGGAGGGTACACGGGGAAGGGCGTGGGCTGGGCGCATGGAATCCCTTCCGGGACGACACTCCCTTCCCGAGGTGATCTCCGAATGAAGACCTCCCGCATGGCCGTTGCCGCGGCCGGCCTCACGTCCGTTGCACTGCTGGCCTCAGGCTGTGGCCTGTTCGGCGACACCCAAACGGTGACAGTCACCAGCGGCACCACGCCGACCGCGCCGGCCACCACCGCGACCACGAGCACCGCCACCACGTCGACCGCGGCCACCACCACCGCCACCTCGACCACCGGCACCTCGACCACCGGCACCACCACCACGGCGAGGAAGCCGGCCGAGAACCCGACGATCAAGGCCAACAAGGAGATCCAGCAGGACCTCACCGACCTGGGCTTCTACTCGGGCCCCATCAACGGCATTTATGGGCCGGTGACGACCGCGGCGGTCAAGCGCTTCCAGGCGCGCGCCGGGCTGCCGACCGACGGCATCGCGGGCCCGCAGACCATGGCCGCGATCAACCTGGCGCTGGGCAATGACTCCACCGACGCCGTGGACCTGCTGCAGACCACCCTCAAGGGCCTCTGCTACTACGGCGGCAACGTGGACGGCATCTTCGGGTCGGGCACGGAGACCGCGCTGATCGCCTTCCAGAAGGCATCCAGCATCAAGGCCGATGGCCGCTATGGCCCGGCCACCGCAGCAGCCCTGGCCTCGGCGTGGCCGGGGCGTCCGGCGTCGTGCTCGGGCAACACGCCGTCGAACGGCGGGGGCAACGGCACCGGTGACACCCTCACCATCGGCAGCACGAAGATCGCACGCACCTTCAACCTGTCGTCGTGCCTCGTGGTGGACGGCGGGGTGGAGGCCACCGGCGCCGCATCGGGCGGCTACAAGGTGGGCCTCGACAGCCCGAACGGCGCCGGTGGCACGCTTGCCGTGACGGGTGGCGGCCTGAACCTGGACGGCCCGGTGAACAGCATCACCATCTCGGTGAACGGGCAGTTCCGTGCCGCCGGCACCTTCCCCGGCGGGGGCACCTGGACGGCCGTGGGCACCTGCAGCGACTAGGCGGGGGTAGTAAGCCGGCGGTAGCGGATGCGGTGGGGCGTGTCGGCGTCCTCACCCATCCGCTTCCGCCGGTTCTCCTCATAGTCGGAGTAGGACCCCTCGAACCACACCACGTTGCTGTCGCCCTCGAAGGCCAGGATGTGCGTGGCCGCGCGGTCGAGGAACCAGCGATCGTGGGTGATGATCACCGCGCACCCCGAGAAGGTCTCGAGCGCGGTCTCGAGCGCGCGCAGGGTGTCGACGTCGAGGTCGTTGGTGGGCTCGTCGAGCAGCAGCAGGTTGCCGCCGTTGCTCAGCATCTTGGCCATGTGAACGCGGTTGCGCTCACCGCCTGACAGCTGCCCGATGGGCTTCTGCTGGTCGGAGCCACGGAAGTTGAACGCCGCGGTGTACGCGCGCGCCTGAACCTCGTTGCCGCCGCCGAGGTCGATGATGTCGCGCCCGTCGCTGATCTCGTCGTAGACGGTCTTCTTCGGGTCGAGGTCGTCGCGGCTCTGGTCCACGTACGCCATGCGCACGGTCTCGCCCACCTGCAGCGAGCCGCCGTCGGGCTGCTCCTGCCCGGTGATCATGCGGAACAGGGTGGTCTTGCCGGCACCGTTGGGACCGATGATGCCCACGATGCCCCCGGGCGGGAGTGCGAACGAGAGGTCGTCGAACAGCAGCTTGTCGTCGAAGGCCTTGGAGAGCCCCGAGGCCTCCACCACCTTGTCGCCCAGGCGCGGTGCGAGCGGGATGCGGATGTCGGCCGCGCCGCCGCGCTTCTGCACGTCGGCCTCCTCGGCCACCAGCTGTTCGTAGTTGGTGACGCGCGCCTTGCTCTTGGCCTGCCGGCCCTTGGGGTTGGTGCGCACCCACTCCAGCTCGCGGGCGATGGCCTTCTGGCGCTTGCTGGCCTCCTTCTCCTCCTGGGCCAGCCGCTTCTCCTTCTGCTCGAGCCACGAGGAGTAGTTGCCCTCCCACGGGATGCCCCGGCCGCGGTCGAGTTCGAGGATCCACCCGGCCACGTTGTCGAGGAAGTAGCGGTCGTGGGTCACGGCCACCACGCAGCCCGGGTACTCGTGCAGGAACCTCTCGAGCCAGGCCACCGACTCGGCGTCGAGGTGGTTGGTGGGCTCGTCGAGCAGCAGCATGTCGGGGGCCGAGAGCAGAAGGCGGCACAGCGCCACCCGGCGCTTCTCACCACCCGAGAGCTTCGACACGTCGGCATCGGCGGGGGGCAGGCGCAGGGCGTCCATGGCCACCTCCACCTCGCGGTCGAGGTCCCACGAGTTGGTGCGCTCGATGGCGTCCTGCACGCGCTGGTACTCCTCGAGCAGCGCCTCCATCTCGTCGGGCTCCATGGGCTCGCCCAGCTTGGCGCTCATCTCGTTGAAGCGGTTGAGGAGGTCGCGCCGGTCCTGCACGCCCTCCTCCACGTTGGCGCGAACGTCCTTCGATTCGTCGAGCTGCGGCTCCTGGGGCAGGTAGCCCACCTTCACGCCCTTGCCCGGCATGGCGTCGCCATTCGACGGCGTGATCTCCCCCGCCATGATCTTGAGCAAGGTGCTCTTTCCGGCCCCGTTCAGCCCGAGCACCCCGATCTTCGCGCCCGGCAGGAACGCCAGCGTGATGTCGTCGAGCACCACCCGGTCCGGCGGGTACGCCATCCGGACCTTCACCATCGTGTACACGAATTCGTTCTCAGCCATGCGCGGCATCCTAGAGAGCGCCCGCACGGGCGTCGGTCCCCGGGGCGGCCGGGCGGGCAGACCGCTGCCGGGCACGTCGCGAAACGGCATGGGCATTTGCGGGGGCCGCAAATGCTGATGCCCGGCTCCGGTTGCCCGGCACCGCTCTGCCCGCCCGGCCTGCGCTGCGGCCAGCGGTCCCGGGGGCGGGCAACCGGAGTCGGCAATCGCCAGGTGCGGCCCCCGCACATGGCCATTGCGTTTCACGACGTGCCCGCCTCCGGGACCGCTGGCCGCAGCCCGTGCGCGCGGGGAGTTATCGTATGGACATGGACGTTTCGGAGAGCACATTCCAGGCCGAGGTCATCGAGCGGTCGCACGAGGTTCCGGTCGTCGTCGACTTCTGGGCGGAGTGGTGCGGGCCGTGCCGCCAGCTGGGGCCCGTGATCGAGGGATCGATCGACCGGCGGGCAGGGGATGTGGTGCTTGCCAAGGTGGACATCGACGCCAACCCCGGGCTGGCGCAGCAGTTCCAGGTGATGAGCATCCCCGCCGTGAAGGCGTTCAGGAATGGGCAGGTTGTGGAGGAATTCGTGGGCCTCGTGGGGCCCGACCAGATGGAGGCGTTCCTCGACAAGCTGGCGCCCAGCAAGGTCGACCTGCTGGTTTCCCAGGGCGACGAGGAGAGCCTTCGCGAGGCGATCTTCCGCGATGCCGGGCGCACCGATGCCCGCATCGCCCTGGCGCACATCCTCATGCGTGAGGGAGAGGCCCAGGAGGCCGACGAGGTGCTGGCGCCCGCCGAGCACGACCCCGTGGCGGCAGGGCTTCGCGCGCGGATCCGGCTTGCCGGCAGCGAGGTGCCCGACGTCCAGGCCGGGCTGGCGGCCCTCGATCGCGAGGACTGGCAGCAGGCGTTTGCAAGCCTGGTGGACGCCACCACGGTGGCCACCGACAAGACACTCAAGGATGATCTGAGAAAGATGCTGATCGGTCAGTTCAGGGAACTCGGTGACGGACACCCGCTGGTGTCCGACTACCGCAAGAAGCTCGCCCGGGCGTTCCACTGATGGAGGTGCGCGCGTACTCCGAGGCGGAGCCATTCATCACCACCGACGGCAGCATCATCCGCTCGCTGCTCGACCTCTCCGTGTCACCGGTGGCCAACCACAGCATGGCCGAGGCCGCGCTGCCGCCGGGTGGCCGGACCGACCGGCACCACCACAAGGTGTCGGAGGAGATGTACTACCTGGTGGAGGGCGAGGCGCTCATGGAGATCGACGGCGAGGAGCGCGCCGTCACGGTTGGCGACGCCATCCTCATCCCCGTGGGCTCGTGGCACCAGATCACCAACACCGGCTCCGGCGAGATGCGCATGATCGTCACCTGCGCCCCGCCGTGGACGGCCGAGGACACCTACTTCAACTAGGGCGCGATCAGTTCCGTATCGCGGTTCGGGGCGGGGGAATCGTCCCCGGTGGCCCCGGTGCCTGCCACCGGGGTGTCAGACCATGAGCGCAGGGCTGGGCGCACCACCAGGAACCAGGTGAGCACCGCCGAGATGGCCACAAGCACCAGTGCGTAGATGGCTGCCTCGCCCCAGGCCGCGAGCTCCGCGGCCTGCCACACCTCTATGGCCAGCGTCGAGAACCCGGGCGGCGCGAGCAGCAGCGTGGCGGGAAGCTCCTTCGCGGTGGAGAGCAGCACGAGGCCTGCGCCGGCGGCCAGCGCCGGCAGCATCAACGGCAGCTCCACCCCGATGAACCTGCGCGGGCGCGTCTTGCCCATGATGCGCGCGGCGTCGTCGAGGCGCGCGGGTATTCCTGCCACCGCCGACTGCGCGGCCCCCAGCGCCAGCGCCCCGTGGTGCACCACGTAGGCCAGAACCAGCAGGGGGAGGGTCTGGTAGAGCGCCCCGAGGGGGCCGGGCGTGGCGAGGGTGAAGAACACGAACGCCAGTGCGGTGACGAGGCCCGGCAGCGCGAAGCCGCCCACCACCGTGCCCGCGAGCACCTCGCCCAGGCGGCCCGGCCTCCGCACGCTGCGGTAGGCGATGGGCAGCACGATGACGATGGCCACGAGGGCCGTGATCACGCTCACGCCTGCGGTGCTCAGAAGGGGCTGCACGATGAGGCCGGGGTCGGCGATGACCGACGTGGCATCCGCGCTGCCGTTCGCCAGCGAGCTGATGGCCCAGTAGAGGAGCACGGCGATGGGCGCCACCAGTGAGAAGCCGATGAGCAGCGTGAGGAACAGGTACGCCGGCACGCGGCCGCCCCGCAGGGGCACGATGAGCGGCGACCCCATGCGCGCCTGGTCGCGCAGGCCAACCCTCGATGACCGCCGCTCCAGTGCGACCACGGCGATGGCGAGGATTCCCAGCACCAGGCTGAGGGCGATCGACGTGATGGGGTCGAGCAGCCGGTCGGAGTAGATGGCGCGGGTGAGGGTGTCGTAGCGCAGCAGCTGAACCGCGCCGAAGTCGCTGATGACATAGAGGAACACCAGCAGCGCGCCCGCGGCCACCGCGGCCCGCGCCTGCGGCAGCACCACCGTGAGGAACACCTGGAGCGGCCTGCGGCCGAGCATGCGCGCAGACTCCTCGAGCGATGGCGGCAGGCCGCGCAGGCGCGCCATCACCGGCAGGAACACATAGGGGTAGGTGAGGAGGGTGAGCACGATGAACGCACCCCTGAAGCCGCTCACCTCGGGAAGCCAGTCGATGCCGAGGAGGTCCTCCACCAATCCGCCCGGGGCGAACGCGGCGATCAGCGCCACCGCGCCCACGAATGATGGGATGACCAGGGGAAGGCACAGCAGGAGTGCCCAGATGCGCCTGCCTCGCAGGTTGGTGCGGGCCACCAGCCAGGCCGCCGCGGTGCCGAGCACGGCGGCGGAGAACGCCACCGACAGCCCCAGCGCGAGGCTGCGAAGCAGCGGGCCGATGAGGCGGTCGTCGCTGATGGCCTCCCACAGCCCGCCCAGGTCCTGCGCGTTTCGCACCAGCAGGTACGCGAACGGCAGGGCGAAGGGCACGGTGAGGGCCACCGCGAGCACGGTGGCCCCCCTCGTGCGCCAGGTCACGCGGTCGTTACTGCGCGAGCCCGCTCTCCCTGATCTGCTCGGCGATCGCCTTGAGGTCGGTCTGGCCGGTCAGGTCGTAGGCCGGGTAGTCGCCCTTGGTAAGCGACGGTGCGCCCTCCGGGGGGTTCACGCCGGTCGCAGTGGGGTACTCGCCCTCGCCGGCGATCATCAGCTTCTGGCCGGCATCCGACACCAGGAAGCCCACGAGGTCGTCGGCGCTCGCCTTGTCGGCGGTGGCTGCGGGCACCGATGCCGTGGCCACGAGGAACAGGCTGCCCGGGTCGGTACCGGGGAAGCGGTAGGCCGCCACCGGCGCGTTGGGGTCGTCCTCCTTGATCTCGAGCACGTAGTAGTGGTTCACCAGGCCCATGGGGATCTCACCGCGGGCCACGGCCTCGGCGATGGCACTGTTCTTGGCGTAGGCCTTGGCACCGTTGTCGGCCAGGCCCTTGAGCCACGCGCTGGTGGTGTCGGTGCCCTTCAGCGTGTTCATCGCCGCAACGAAGTCCTGGAACGATGCGTTGGACGGCGCCACGCCCACCTTGCCCTCGTACTTGGCATCGGTGAGGTCGAGCACCGACTTCGGCAGGTCGGACTCCTTCACCAGGTCCGTGTTGTAGATGAGCACCCGCTGGCGGCCGGCGATGCCGATCCATTCGCCGTCGGCAGAGCGCAGGCTGGCCGGCACGCGGTCGAGAACCTCCTGCGGCAGCTTCGAGAGCAGCTGCTTCTGGTCGAGGTACGACTGCGAGATGGGGCTCTGCGAGATGAACACATCGGCGGGCGTCTTGTCGCCCTCCTCGCCCACCAGCAGCGCGAGGTCCGGTGAGTCGCCGTAGCGCACGTTGAGGTCGGTGCCCGTCTTCTTCTCGTATGCCTCGAAGACCGGCTCCATGTATTCCTCCTCGCGCCCCGAGTACACGGTGAGCGCGCCGGCGGCGGCCGACGACGCCGCGGTGGACGCCGCGGTGTCGGATGAGCTGCCGCATGCGGACAGCACGAGCACCGAGGCGAGGGCGGCGATGGAGGCGCCGACGATGGCGCGCGGTCGGATGGTCAACGAGGTCTCCTGGTCACGTTGCGGAGCGGATGCGCCGCGACTCTATAGGCCATGACCGTTGGATAAAACCCTAGGGCGTGAACGCCACGCTGGGCTCGCCCACGTACTCGAGGCCGATGCGGTCCCCGGCGTCAAAGGGCGGTCGGCCCATCACACGGCACCGCACGGGGCAGCCGCGGCTGCTGGTGACGATCACCGCATCGTGGCCGTAGTACTCGATGCGCTCCACGATGGCGTCATCTCCCTGGCAGGCCGCCACGCACTCGGGGCGGATCACCACCTCCACGCGGCCGTGCGCGGGGCGGGCCAGCGGAACGCGGCCCACGGGCGTGATGGCCACGTCGCCCTCGGCCTCCGCCGGCAGCAGGTTGGCGTCACCCACGAAGGTGGCCACCGCGCGGCTGGCGGGGCGCTCGTAGAGGTCGGCAGGCGTTCCCACCTGGGCGATGCGCCCCTCCAGCATCAGCGCCACCTGGTCGCCGATGAGGAAGGCCTCCTCCTGGTCGTGGGTGACGAACACCGCGGTGGCGCCGGCCGCGGCCAGCAGGCGGCGAACCTCACCACGCAGTTCCGCGCGCAGCGGTGCGTCGAGGGCCGAGAACGGCTCGTCGAGCAGGATGAGCGACGGCTCGGCGGCCAGGGCGCGGGCCAGCGACACGCGCTGCTGCTGCCCGCCCGACAGCGTGGACGGCATGCGATCGGCCGATCCCGTGAGGCCCACGAGTGCCAGTGCACGCTCCACGCGCGGGCCGTCGCGCTCGGCGCGGGGCAGGCCGTAGCCCACGTTGCCGCCCACGGTGCGGTTGGGGAAGAGCGCCGGCTCCTGGAACACCATGCCGATGCGCCGCTTCTCGGGCTGCACGAAGCAGTCCGGGCCCGACACCGTGAAGTCGTCCACGGCGACCATGCCGGCGTCCGGCTCATCGAGGCCGGCGATGCACCTGAGCAGCGTGGTCTTGCCGCAGCCCGACGGGCCGAGCAGGGCCAGCACGGTGCCGGCCGGCACGTCGAGGTCGATGCCGCGCAGGATGGGCCGCCCGCCCAGCACGCGCTCCACGCCGCGCATCGCCAGCGCCGACCCGCGTGGGTCGCTGCGGGTGGGCACCGCGGGGCACATCTCGATGTGTGGAGGAAGCTTCTCCATCGCAGGACAGGGACGCTAGCGCTGAAGTGCCTGTATCGGCAATGGCCATCGCCCAAAATGGGGACGGCGGTCACGCGCTAGCGTGCGCACCCGACATGGAGGATCACATGGGCACGAATGGCGCGAGCGGCGCGGCGGTGAGCGCTGAGGGGCTGGGACGGCGCTACGGCGAGGGCGAGGCGGCCATCGACGCACTGGCCGACGTGACCATCGAATTCCCCCGGGGCCAGTTCACGGCCGTGATGGGGCCCTCCGGATCGGGCAAGTCCACCCTGCTGCACTGCCTTGCAGGTCTCGACCGGCCCTCGTCGGGATCGGTGGTGGTCGACGGCACCCCGCTTGCCGGCCTGAACGACCGCGACCTCACCGTGCTGCGGCGCGAGTCGATCGGGTTCATCTTCCAGTCGTTCAACCTGCTGCCCATGCTCACCGCGCGCGAGAACGTGGCGTTGCCCCTGCGCATCGCGGGCACCAAGGACGCCGACGGGCGCGTTGACGGCCTGCTCGCCGACGTGGGCCTGGCCGACCGCGCGGGCCACAGGCCGTCGGAGCTCTCGGGCGGCCAGCAGCAGCGCGTGGCCATTGCCCGCGCCCTGGTGTCGAACCCCACCGTCATCTTCGCCGACGAGCCCACGGGCAACCTCGACTCCGCAAGCGGGCAGGAGATCCTCATGCTGCTGCGGCGCGCGGTGGACGAGGGCGGGCGCACCGTGGTGATGGTCACGCACGATCCGGCCGCCGCCAGCATCGCCGACCGGGTGGTGCTGCTCTCCGACGGCCATGTGGTGCTCGACCGTGAGGGCATGGACGCCGACGAGGTGTTCGATGCCGTCCGGGGCCTCGACCGGGCGTGATCCGCCTCATCCTCGCCGGGCTGCGCCAGCGCAAGCTGCGCGCGGCGCTGACCGCGATCGCCATCCTGCTCGGCGTGGCGATGGTGACGGGCACGCTGGTGGTCACCAGCCAGATCACGCGTGCCTTCGACGAGATCTTCACCGCCGCCAACTCCGGCGTGGACGTGCGGGTGACACCCCGCACCGACTTCGAGGGCTTCGGCAACATCCCCACGCTGCCCGAGTCGATGGTGGCGCAGATCGAGCGCGTGGAGGGCGTTGAGAAGGCCGCGCCCGAGGTGGCGGCACTGGGCTCCCCCGTGGTGGACGGCGAGTACGTGCAGTCCACGGGCGCGCCGTCGTTCGTGTTCTCGCTCTCGCCCGATCCCTTCCGGGCCACCGACGTGGCATCGGGCAGCTACCCCACGCGGTCGGGCGAGGTGGCGGTGAACGAGGCGCTCGCGACCTCGAAGGGGCTGGAGGTGGGCGACCGCCTGGGCATCGCCACGCGCTCCGGCGTGAAGCAGGTGACCCTGAGCGGCACCGTCACGTTCGCCAACGTGTCGTCCATCGGCGGGGCCACCATCGTCATCGCGCCGCTTGCCGATGTGCAGAAGTGGTTCGGGCTCGAGGGACGTGCCAACACCATCGCGGTGCAGGCGGCACCGGGGGTGAGCCCCGACGCCCTTGCCCGCACGCTCACCAAGACCCTGCCGGCGAGCGTGGAGGTGCGCACCGGCGAGCAGGATGCCGCCGAGCAGGCGGCCCAGGTGAACGACGCCATCAACACCTTCCTGCGCCCCGCGCTGCTGGCCTTTGGCGTCATTGCCCTGTTCGTGGGCGCGTTCATCATCTTCAACACGTTCTCCATCACCGTGGCGCAGCGCCTGCGCGAGCTCGGCCTGCTTCGCACCATCGGTGCAAGCCGCCGGCAGGTGACGGCATCGGTGGTGGGTGAGGCATTCGTGATCGGCCTCGTTGCCGGGCTCATCGGAATCGCCGGCGGCTACGGGTTCGCGGCGCTGCTGGTGTGGGTGTTCAACGCCCTGCTGCCTGGTGGGATTCCCGTGGCATCAACCCAGTTCTCGATCGGCATCGCCATCACCGCGCTGCTGGTGGGCGTGCTGGTCAGCGTGGTGGCCGCAATCATCCCGGCGCTGCGCGCGAGCCGCGTGCCACCTGTGGCCGCCCTGCGGGAGGGCGCGGAGATCCCCAAGTCGCGCGTCTCCCGGTTCGCACCCGCGCTGGCCGGCCTGCTGGCCGTCGTGGGCGTGGTGGTCATCGTGCTCGCCCTGATGTCGGAGAGCGCCGCCACGCAGCGCCTGCTGGTGATGGCGCTCGGCGCGCTGCTGGTGTTCCTGGCCATCGCCGGCCTCAGCCGGTACGCGGTGCCCACCCTTGCGCGGGCCATCGGGTGGCCGCTCGAGCGCCTGCCCGGTGCATCCGGCAGCCTCGCCCGGCAGAACGCAACCCGCAATCCGTCGCGCACCGCGGCCACGGCCGCGGCGCTGATGATCGGCATCGGGCTCGTGGCGTTCGTCGCCGTGTTCGCGCAGGGGCTCAAGGAGTCGGTGATCGGTGCCATCGATCGCAGCCTGCGTGGCGACCTCATCGTGTCGGGCCGCAGCTTCCAGCCGATTCCCGCGGGCAGCGTGCCGGCCGTGCGCAGCACCGACGGGGTGCGCGACGTGGTGGCCGTGCTGGCCGACGGCGTGAGGGTGAATGGCGCGCGGGCCACGGCGTATGGAATGGAGCCCGCCGAGGCCTCGCGGGCGCTGTCGCTCGAGTGGGTGCAGGGGTCGCAGCGCGACCTCGCAACGCTGCAGCCCGGCACGGCGGTGGTGGAGGAGGAGTTCGCCAGTGGCGCCGGCCTCGAGGTGGGCGAGTCATTCACCGCCGCGTCGTCGACGCGTCGGGCGGCGCGCTTCCGCGTGACCGGGCTGTACCGCGACCAGATCCTCTTCAACGGTGGATTCATCACGTCCGATGCCGGCATCGCGCGGGTCATCGCCACCCCTGATCCGTTGTTCCTGCTCGCCACCATCGATCCGGGGGCCGACCCCGTGGCGGTCAAGGACGCCGTGGCGAAGTCGCTCACGCCCTTCCCGGTGGCCGAGGTGCGGACGAACGCCGAGTACCGCGACGAGATCAGCAGCCGGGTGGATTCCATCCTCTACCTGCTCTACGTGCTGCTGGCCATGAGCGTGGTGATCTCGCTGTTCGGCATCGTGAACACGCTGGTGCTCTCGATCACCGAGCGAACGCGCGAGATCGGAATGCTGCGCGCCATCGGACTCACCAGGTCGCAGCTGCGCCGCATGGTGCGATACGAGAGCACCATCACATCCGGCATCGGCGGTGTCATCGGCATCGTGCTGGGCGTGGTGCTGGCCTGGGTGTTCTCGCTCGGCCTGCGCGACGAGGGCATCGTCTTCCGCATTCCCTGGCTGCAGCTCGTGATCTTCCTCGTGGTGGCCATCGTGGCGGGTGTCATCGCCGCGGTGCTCCCCGCGCGGCGCGCTGCCAAGCTCGACCCGCTGGACGCCCTGCACTATGAGTAGGCGCGTGCCGGCGCTTGCGGCCGCGGCGCTCGTGGCGCTGTCCGCAGTGGCCGGCGCGGGGTGCGAGCGCCGGTCCGAGTCGGCCGGGCCTGCGCAGGGCGAGCCCGCCGCGACGATCGTGGCCACGGCCGATCACGGCGCCGAGGTGCTGCTCGATGAGCGCGTGGTGCCCGGCCGGAACGTGATGGACGCCCTGCGATCGGTCACGCCGGTGGAGACCGCCTATGGCGGGGGCTTCGTGAAGTCGATGCTGGGACGTTCCTCATCGCCATCACCGCCGCGCGACTGGTTCTTCTACGTGAACGGGTTCGAGTCGGCGGTGGGAGCGCGGTCATCCGGGCTCGCGGACGGTGACGTTGCGTGGTGGGACCACCGCGGCTGGCAGGGCATGCAGAGCGTGCGCGCCGTGGTGGGTTCGTGGCCGGAGCCATTCCTGAACGGCGCAGGCGGCACCGGCGGGCGGCCGGAGGTATCCGCCGACGCCCCGCTTGCGGGCGCGCTTCGGGCCGCCGGGGCGCGGGTGGCGGGGGGCGACCGGGCCTTCCGCGCCCGGGTGGGCACCGATGCGTCGCTGTCCGCGCGGGATGCC
>JBIIJJ010000127.1:0-5169 GCA_044233875.1 Miltoncostaeaceae bacterium
TCTGCCTGCACCACGTGCGACCGCGATGCGGCCCAGGCCGTGCCGCCCACGATGAGGGCGGCCACCACCAGCACCGCTGCGCCCGCGATGAGGATCTTCGACCGGGCGGTGGGAACGCGCTCGAGCACGCGGCCTGGCTCGGGCGCGCGCGCGGTGCGGGCCCCGGGCTCCACCATCGGCCGCGGCAACGTGGCCACGCGCGGGGTGGACGGCACGAACTCGGCTGCGGCGGGCACGGGTGCCGGCTCGCCCTCGCCGACCCGCGCCAGCACCACGGTGGCGTTGTCCTCGCCGCCCGACTCGTCGGCCGCGGCCAGCAGGGCCAGCGCGGCATCCTCGAGCGACGCGTCATCGGCCAGCGCGGCACGGATGGACGCGTCGCCGATCGCGGCCGACACGCCATCGGTGCACAGCAGCACGACGTCGCCCGCCTGCACGCCCACCTGGAAGGCATCGGCGGTCACCTTGTCGCTGGCCCCGAGCGCACGGGTGATCACGTTGCGCTGCGGGTGCCGGTCGGCCTGCTCCTCGGTGAGGGCGCCACCGCGCACCAGCTCCGCCACCACCGAGTGGTCGTCGGTGAGGCGCCTGAGCTCGCCATCCCGCACCAGGTACGCGCGGCTGTCGCCCACGTGCACCACGTACAGCTTGTCGTCATCGCCCAGCATGCAGGCGGTGACGGTGGTGCCCATGCCCGCCCGTGTCGAATTGCCGGCGGCCGACTTGCGGATGTCGGCATTGGCCCGCTCGACGGCGCGGCGCAGGTCACCCGGGCGCGGGCTCTCGGGCAGGCCGTCGAGTGACGTGATGGCGATGCCCGCGGCCACCTCGCCCGCCTGCGCACCTCCCATGCCGTCGGCCACGGCGATGACCGGCGGGCGCACAAGGTGGCGGTCCTCGTTGTGGCCGCGCACGCGGCCCACGTCGGTGGCCCGCGCCAGATCGACCCATGCGAGGCGCGGCGTCATCCCGTGGCCGCCGCCTCCCGGGTGACGGCGTCCACGCGGGCGAGCACCACCGTCACGTTGTCCGGCCCCCCGGCCTCGTTGGCCATGCGAACCAGTGACTCCGCGGCGTCCTGCAGTGCCATCGCGCCGTCGACGGCCCCGAGGATGTCGTCGTCACCCACCGGTCCGGAGAGGCCGTCGGTGCACAGCAGCACCACGTCGCCCGGCTCCAGGTCAACGCGCAGGGCGTCGATCTTCACGTCGGCATCCACCCCCAGGGCACGCGTGATCACGTGGCGCGCGGGGTGGTTCTCGGCGGCATCGGCCGACAGCGTTCCGCGGCGCACCATCTCGGCCACCACCGAGTGATCCTCGGTCACCTGGATGATGCGGCCGTCGCGGATGAGATATGCGCGGGAGTCGCCGACGTGCACGAGGTACAGGATGCCGCCTTCCAGCAGAGCGGCCGTCGCGGTGGTTCCCATGCCGGTGAGGTCGGGGTCGTCCGCCGCGGCGCGCGCGATGGCCCGGTTGGCCTTGGTGAGGGCATCGAGCAGCGCGGTTGGCTCCGTGCCCTGGCCAACGGCCCTCAGGGCGTCCACCGCCATCGCGGCCGCCGTGCCACCGCCCAGGTGACCCCCCATGCCGTCCGCCACCGCGATGATCGGCGGTGCCAGCAACTCGCGGTCCTGGTTGTCGGACCTCACGCGGCCGACATCTGACGCCGACGCCAGTTCGATCAGCGCAAGGTCTGCGCGGCCGCTCACTCCTCCCACCTCAGCACGGTCTCGCCCACGCGGATCTCATCGCGCAGGTGCAACTGCTGCTCGCCCGAGATGCGACGGCCGTTCACGTAGGTGCCGTTGAGCGACCCCAGGTCCTCCACGAACCAGAAGTGGCCCTTGCGGAACACCCGTGCGTGCGTGGTGGAGATGAACTGGTCGGTGATGGGGATGCGGCTGCTGCGGGAGCGCCCGATGGTGGCGCCGCCGGCCACGTCGTAGACGGTCCCCACGGCCAGGGTGTTGGACGAGCGCACCATCAGGTGCGGTTCCGCAGCGGCCGCGGCGTGCACCACCTCGGGGCGTGCGGCCTCCGAGAGCGGCGGCTCGGCCCGGGGCTTCCGCCGGCCCCAGCGCGCGCCCGCCTCCGCCGCGGACCCGGCGCCCACCACCTCGGTGGGCGGTGCCGGGGCGATCGGGTGCTGTTGCTGCGGCGGCGGCTCGGGCTGTCGCGGCGGCGTCATCTCGAGCTCGCTCGACTTCAGCGCACGGGTGCTGGCTCGCACCACGAAGGCGATGAAGAGGTAGAGGAGCAGGAGGAAGACGGCCTGCCCGATGATGAGCCCCGTCTCGGTCACGGTGCGCCTCGGCCTATCGCCGCTCGACCACCACTTCGGCGCCGCCCAGGCTCACGCGGTCGCCGTCGCGGAGGTTGTGCCTCAGGACCCTTCGGCCATTCACCTCGAGTCCGTTGGTCGAACCGAGGTCGACCAGCACGTACTCCAGGCCCTCGTGCCGCACCTCGGCATGCACGCGGCTCACGTTGGGATCCGGCACGACGATGTCGCAGTCGCGGCTTCGGCCCATGGTGGTGACCTTCTGAGAGAGGCGGAAGGGCTGTCCCGACACGTAGAGCGTGACCTGCTCGCGCACCAGCCCTGCGGCGCGGGCCTGCTCGGGCGACAGCACCTGGGTGCCGCTCACGGCCTCGAGCGCCTCATTGGGAAGCGGGGCCGAGGGCACCTGCGGGGCGGCCGGCTCCTCTGGCGCCGGCACTGACGAATCGTCCATCGGCACCTCTGCGCCGGCGTCGGCGGCCATGCCGCGGCCGGGGTCGACCATGCGGCATGCGATGCCGAACTCACCGGGGCGGAGGTCGTCGTCGGTCTCCAGGCGGATCCGCGGCATCGACAGCAGGGAGAGGCCCTCACTGCGGGCGTGCGCCTCGAGGTATGAGCCGAGCTCGGTCACCAGGGCCGACTCGTAGCTCGAGAACTGCCTTCGATCGGCGGGCGAGAGGTACACGGTGTACTGGTTGGGCACGTACACGCGTGACACCGAGACGGTCTTGTGATCCTCCATCTCGCGGGCCAGCCGCCGTGCGAGCTCCACCGGCTGCAGGGTGCTGCGGAACATGCGGCCGAAGGTCTTCTCGACCACGCCCTCGATCTTCTGCTCGATGTCCCGTAGTGCCATCTAGCCCGCCGTGCCGGTGAGAGAGGGCGATCGCCCGGAGCCATCGCGCATGAACGCGCGCCAGGGCCGGGCAGCCCATGCGATGGCGAGGATAGCCGAGGGCAGCACGGCGCCGACTGCCTCGAGGCCCCCGCCCCCGAGCATTCCGGCCGCCACGGTGACCGCCGAGGCCCACATGACGGCTGCCGGAAGGCGCCGTGCGTCGCGTCCACCCACCACCAGGGGCCACGTGAGCGCGGCCGCGATGATGATCGCGCAGCCGGTCAGGGCCTGCGGGTGCGCCGTGACGGGGGCGATCATGGCCTCGGCGGCGGCCTGCGGCGACCGCACGCCCTGGGTGGAGTACCAGGCGCCCGTCACCTCCCATCCGGTGAACACCAGTGAGCTTGCACCGGCGGTGACCTGCCAGAGCAGGAGGGCCACCATTCCGGCGACGGCCGTCCACACGCGAGCAGCGGTGGTGCGCACTGATCCCGCGAGAAGCGCGTACACGGGCAGCAGGCCCAGCATCGCGAGCACGGGGGCGAGCACCGGCAGCAGCACGAGCCGGCCGTGGCGGGCCCCCGTGAGCACCAGCAGCAGTCCGATGACCACGGCGATTCCCGTGAGGGCCGGAGCCGCGGCCGCCATGGCAACGCCTGCCAGCAGCACCAGCGCGAGCGCGGCGAGTGGGGCGCGCCATGCACCGATGGCCCCGGCGAGCACGGCGATTCCGAGGGTGCCGAGCGGGCCCGTGGACAGGCCGCTCTCTGCGATGAAGCCACCGAGCAGGCCTGCCCCTGCCCCCGTGAGAATGGGCGGCATGGGGCCCGAGAGCAGCGCGACCGCGCGCTTTCCACGGCCCTCCGGCAGCGCGCGGGCCTCGTCGCGCACGATCTTCGCCATTCGCGCGGCATCCGGGCGTGCCTGGGGATGCCGGGCCAGGCCGGCATCGATGGCCTTGGCAAGCCGCGGCGGGAGGTCGGGCCGCAGGTTGCGGATGGGCGGGATCTCCCCCAGGGCCGCACGCCGCGCGGTATCGGCGGGGCTTCCGCCGAGCAGCGGGTTCCTGCCCGTGAGTCCCTCGTACAGCACCAGTGTCGCGGCCCATACGTCTGCCGCGCCGGTCACCTGCTCGCCCGTGGCCTGCTCGGGTGCCATGTAGGCCATGGTGCCCACCACGCCGCCCGTCTGGGTCATGCCGGTCTCGCCCGAGAGCCGGGCCACGCCGAGGTCGGCCACGCGGGCGTGCCCGTGGTCGTCCACCAGGATGTTGGCGGGCTTGATGTCGCGGTGGATCACTCCCCGCTCGTGGGCGTGATCGAGTGCCTCGAACACATCGGCGGCCATTTCGGCCGTGGCACGGTCGCCGGGCGGTGCGCCCGAGTACACGGCCTCCAGTGACGGGCCATCAACGAGTTCGCTCACCAGGTAGAGCGATTCGGTGTCCTCGCCCCAGTCGAGCATGCGCACCACGGACTCGTGCTGCAGCCGCGCCGCCGCCCGTATCTCGGCGGCCACGCGCTTCTCCAGGCCGAGGTCCACCGGTATCTCCTTGACCGCCACCTCGTGTCCCGTGGCGCGGTCGAGGGCCCGGTACACGCGTGAGGTCGCGCCACGGCCGATCACCTCGATCAGGTCGTAGCGGCCGAGCACGCGTTGCGGTGCATGCGTGCGCGTGGGTGCGTTGGTGGATCCGAAGGTACGCATCGGGCGAAGTGGCCTTCCACCGCCGCCGGGTGAATCCTGCGAAGGAATCCACGGTGTCGGCGCCGAACGGACAGCCGATCGTAGACACCACCTGCGCGGATGCCGTGCGGCCCGGGTGCGCTAGTGTTCCCGCGCCTTACGGCCGAAACCCGGGCGGGTGGCGGAATTGGTAGACGCGCTGGCTTCAGGTGCCAGTGTTCGAAAGAACGTGGGGGTTCGAGTCCCCCCTCGCCCATCGGGAGCTTCCGCACAGTGGACGTAGACGAGACCGGCAGGGACTACGGGTACGACGACCAGCCCACTGGCGTCTCCGGCCCCCTGCCTCCGGCGGAGGG
>JBIIJJ010000012.1:0-19524 GCA_044233875.1 Miltoncostaeaceae bacterium
AGGCCGCCGATGCCTGACCTGTTGATCGAGATCGGCTGCGAGGAACTGCCCTCCAGCGCCTGCCGCGAGGCCATCGCCCAGGCCCCCGGGTTGCTCGATGCGGCGCTGGCCGACCTGCATCTCGCCGCCGGCGCTGCGGAGGCGTGGGTGGCCCCGCGCCGCATCGCGGTATTCGCGGCGGGCGTGGCCGACCGACAGGGTGGAGGTGCCCGTTCGGTTCGCGGCCCCGCCGCCTCGGCGGCGTTCGACGAGTCCGGCCAGCCCACGAAGGCGGCCATGGGCTTCGCACGCGGGCAGGGCGTGGAGGTGTCCGACCTGATCGTGCGCGAGGACCCCTCCGCGGGGCGGGACTTCGTGTGGGCCGATGTGGCTGGCGATGACGCCCCCCTGGTGGACCTGGTGCCGGACATCGCACGCCGCGTGCTGGAGGGGCTGCGCTTCGGCAAGACCATGCGCTGGGGCGACGGCCGCGGCCTGCGGTTCTCGCGCCCGGTGCGGTGGATCACCGCGAAGGCGGGAGGCGACACCATTACGGGTGAGGTGGCCGGCATCCCCGTGGGCGGTACGAGCCATGGCCACCGTTTCCTCGGCGGCGATGTGGCGGTTTCGGCCGCTCCCGCTTACCGCGACGAGATGCGCGCCGCGTTCGTGATCGCCGACCACCGTGAGCGCCGTGAGGCCATCCTCACCGGCCTCGACGCTGCTGCCGCGGCCGCGGGTGGCACCTGGAGCGACCCCGCGGGGAAGATCGAGGAGGTCGTGCACCTGGTGGAGTGGCCAAGCGTCATCACCGGGCGCATTGCCGACCAGCACCTTCGGCTGCCCGAGCGCGTTCTCGTGACCGCCATGCAGAGCCACCAGCGGTACATGCCGCTGCATGCGGCCGACGGCACCCTGATGCCCGTATTCCTTGCGGTGTCCAACGGTGATCCGGCCGCCGCGGACATCATCGTGCGCGGCAACGAGGACGTCCTCGACGCCCGACTGCAGGACGCCGCGTTTTCGTACGAACGCGACGTTGCGGCGGGCCTCGACGAGCTGAACGGCCGCCTCGACGACATCGTGTTCCACGCGCGGCTCGGCACCCTCGCCGCCAAGCGCGATCGCCTCGCAGCGGGCGTGGCCGACCTGGGAGCCGCGGTGGGTGCCGGGGAGGACGACGTGGTCACGGGTGAGCAGGCGGCGCTCCTCGCCAAGGCCGACCAGGGTGCGATCCTCGTTGCGGAGTTCAGCGAGCTCCAGGGGTTCGCGGCGTCGCACTACGCGCGGCTGGCCGGCCGACCGGATGGCGTCGCGGATGCCATCGCGGAGCAGTACCTGCCAGAGGGTCCCGACTCGCCGGTTCCCTCAACCGCAGCGGGGGCGCTGCTCGCCTGCGCGGAGAAGGTTGACAACCTCGTCGGCGCGTTCCTGATCGGGGAGATCCCCTCGGGCTCCAAGGATCCCTACGGCCTGCGCCGAGCCGCCGCAGGTCTCGTACGGGTGTGCCTCGAGCGCGGGTGGGACCTGCGCCCAGGTGCCGTGCTGGTTGCGGCCATCGATCGGCTGCGTGCGCAGGGAGCCGATCTGGAGCTCTCCGACGACGACGCGCTCTCGGCCCTGGATGAGTTCATCGCCGATCGCCTGGTGCATCACCTCGGGCAGGAGGGCGTGCCCCAGGACGCAGTGCGGGCCGCGCTCGCCGCCGATCCGGGTGGCATTGCCACGATCGCGGCGTGGGCACGGGCGCTGCACTCGCACCGGGACGACGCCGCACTGGCCCGGGCCGGGATGGGCGCCACGCGCTGCAGGCGCATCGTGACGGGGTCCGATCACGGGCTCGCGGGCTACGCATCGGCCGGGGACGCCGATGAGGATGCCCTGTGCGCCGCGCTTGACACTGCTGAGGCCGCGATCACCTCGGCGCGCGATGCGGGCGATCCCGCCGCCGCCATTGCCGCCGCCGAGACCCTTGGCGGCCCGGTCGACGCATTCTTCGAGAAGGTCATGGTCAACGCCGACGACCCCGCCGCGCGCGATCGACGCCACGCGCTGGTGCGAAGGGCGGGTGAGGCGTACGGTCAGGTCGCGGACTTCGAGGTGCTCGTCCTGAAGGGCGGTGAGTAGTGCCTGAGCCCCCCGAGCGGTGGGTGTATGCATTCAGCGAGGGATCACGCGACATGCGTGACCTGCTGGGCGGCAAGGGCGCCAACGTCGCCGAGATGACCCGCCTGGGGCTGCCGGTTCCCCCGGGCTTCACCATCACCACGGCCGCATGCATCGCCTACCTGCGCGAGGGGCAGAGGTTCCCGACCGGGTTGGAGGATCAGGTGCGCGACCAGCTTGCGCGCCTGGAGCGCGATGCCGGCAAGGCGCTGGGCGACCCCCGCGATCCGCTGCTGGTGTCGGTGCGCAGCGGTGCGCGCTTCTCGATGCCCGGGATGATGGACACCATCCTCAACCTCGGGCTGAACGACCGCAGCGTGGAGGGGCTCGCGCAGGCCACCGGCAACCCGCGCTTCGCATTCGACTCCTACAGGCGCTTCATCCAGATGTACGGGGACGTGGTGCGTGAGGTGCCGCGCGCGCGCTTCGACGCCGCCCTCGACGCCATGAAGGCCGATCGCGGCGTTCACGCCGATGTCGATCTCTCCGCGGAGGACCTGCGCGAGCTGGTGGACACCTACCAGGCTCTCTACCGCGAGCACCTGGGCGAGGACTTCCCCCAGGATCCCCGCGTGCAGCTGGACGGCTCGATACGGGCGGTGTTCTCCAGCTGGGAGAACCGCCGGGCATACGACTACCGGCGCCTGCATGGCATTCCCCACGACCTCGGCACGGCGGTCAACGTGCAGCGCATGGTCTTCGGGAACACGGGCGACCAGTCGGCTACCGGTGTTGCCTTCACCCGCAACAACGTGACGGGGGAGAGCGGCCGGCCGTTCGGCGACTTCCTCGTGAACGCGCAGGGTGAGGATGTCGTGGCCGGAATCCGCACCCCACGACCCCTCGAGGAACTCCAGCAGGTGCTGCCCGATGCCTACGGGGAGCTGATCGACACCATGGGCCTGCTCGAGCGCACGTACAAGGACATGCAGGACGTTGAGTTCACCATCGAGGACGGCCGCCTCTACATGCTGCAGACGCGCAGCGGCAAGCGCGGCGCGCAGGCACGGGTGCGCATCGCGGTGGAGATGGTGGACGAGGGGCTCGTGACCGAGGAGGAGTCGCTGCGCGACCTGGTGGACCCCTCCCAGGTTCCGCAGCTACTGCTGCCCCAGCTCGACCCGTCCGCGGCCGGTGAGGCAATCGCCCACGGCGTCAATGCATCGCCGGGGGCGGCGGTGGGCGCCATCGTGCTCACCGCCGACGAGGCCGCGCAGCGGGGCGAGGCGGGGGAGAAGGTGATCCTCGTGCGCGACGAGACCACGCCCGATGACCTCCACGGCATGATCGCCGCGCAGGGAATCATGACCGCCCGGGGTGGCAAGACCTCGCACGCGGCCATCGTGGCCGTCGGCATGGGGCGCCCTGCGGTATGCGGCGTGCCCGACCTCGAGCTCGACGGCGACCGCATCAGGCTGGGTGGCCGGGAGTTCGCCCCCGGGGACGTCATCACCATCGACGGGTCGTCGGGCGCCGTGTTCGCCGGGGCCGCACCGGTCGTGGTTCCCGACGCCGCCAATCCGTATGTGACGCGCATCCTCGAGTGGGCCGACCGGGCGCGCGACCTCGGGGTGCGGGCGAACGCCGACACCCCCGACGACGCCCGGCGGGCGCGTGAGTTCGGTGCGGAGGGCATCGGCCTGTGCCGCACGGAGCACATGTTCTTCGCCGATGAGCGGGTGCCGATCGTGCAGTCGATGATCATGGCGGAGGACGACGAGCAAAGGCGGCGGCTGCTCGCCCTGCTGCGGCCCTTCCAGGTGGACGACTTCACCGCGATCTTCCGCGAGATGCGGGGTCTGCCGGTGACGATCCGGCTGCTCGATCCGCCCCTGCATGAGTTCCTCCCGAACCTGCTGGATCTCACGCTGAAGGTGGAGGCGTCCCATCGGGGTGGCCACACGAACCCGGAGCTCGACGCGCAGCTTGCCCGCGTGCACGCCCTGCACGAGCTGAACCCCATGCTCGGTACCCGCGGCGTCCGTCTGGGCCTGGAGTACCCCGACATCTACCGCATGCAGGCATCGGCCATCATGACCGCCGCCGTCGCCGTGCGCGACGAGACCGGCGAGGCCCCGGTGGTCGAGATCATGATCCCGCTCGTGGCGTTCCGGGAGGAGCTGTCGCGCGCCCGCACGATCGTGGAGGAAGAGGTCGAGGCCGTGCTGGCACGCTCAGGGGGCGAGCGCATCGACTACCTCGTGGGCACGATGATCGAGATCCCGCGCGCTGCCCTCACGGCCGATGAGGTCGCGGAGGAGGCCGACTTCTTCTCCTTTGGCACGAACGACCTCACGCAGACAACGCTGGGTTTCTCGCGCGACGACGCCGAGGGGCGGTTCCTGACCCGGTACCTGCAGGACAACGTGCTCACGTCGAATCCGTTTGAAACCCTCGACGTGGCCGGGGTCGGACGGCTCATCCGCATCGCCGCCCAGGGCGCCAGGCCGGTCCACCCGGGCATCAAGATGGGAATCTGCGGCGAGCACGGGGGCGATCCGCCATCGATCGGCTTCTGCCACGACGTGGGGCTCGATTACGTGTCGTGCTCCCCATTCCGTGTGCAGGTGGCACGAATCGCCGCCGGGCAGGCCGCCCTGCGCGGCGCGCACGGCGCCGGTGCCTAGTAGGATCAGCACTCGCGAATCGGTCGTCCGGAGGACATCGCCATAGCCACTGAGGAGCGGTATCGGCCCGGCAGCCTGGCCGACCTGATCGAGATGATCGTGGACGGCTGGCAGGTGGATCGCCTGCACTACGCAGACGATTGCGCCATGTCCGAGGACGATCCGCACGTGCCGGCAGCCTTCATCGAGTTGGTGCGCCCCGACCAGGGCCGCTACGGCATCTACATCCCCGATGACGGCAAGGCCTTCTCTCATCGCGCCCTCATATCGCTTTTCCGCGAATGCCCGCATATCTGGAAGCACCGCGGTGCTGATCGCATTCACCAGATGGCGGCGGATGTGCCGATGGCCGCCCCGCATGAGCAGTCCGCGTGGAGCGAGGTGGTCGAGCCCTTCCCGGGCGCGCTCATCTTCAGCCCCGGCACCCTGCGCGGCGTCGATGCCATCGACCAGACGCAGTCAGTCGGCGACATGACGGTGGCCCTCACGGCGGTCGAGCGTTACCGCGACGGGGCCCGCCTGCGGTTCCTCATCCAGGCGCCCGACGCCCGAAAGCGCAAGCACATGCAGATGATCGGGCTCGAGGTCATCGACGATGCCGGGCGGTCCTATCGCACGGCCCTCATC
Source organism: Miltoncostaeaceae bacterium (assembly GCA_044233875.1). Taxonomy (GTDB): domain Bacteria; phylum Actinomycetota; class Thermoleophilia; order Miltoncostaeales; family Miltoncostaeaceae; genus SYFI01. The sequence continues at coordinate 5,400 of JBIIJJ010000012.1, forward strand.
AGCGATCACCACGATGGGAACAGGGTGGACGGCGCATACGCGATCGGTCCGGGCATCCCGTCCGACGTCCGTGACATCACCATCACGGTGGCGGCGGTCGGCGACCCCAGGCGCGAAGCCGAGGCCACCGTGGGCCCATGGACGTTCGCCGTCCAGCTCGGGCACCCGGTGCCCGCGTCGTCGTGAGGGAGCCGCCCCTCGACCCGCGTGCCGCGCGGGCCGGGGACGCCGTACGCGATCGGCCCGAGGATCCCTGTCCCCTCCGCACCGCGTTCCAGCGCGATAGGGATCGCATCATCCACACCAAGGCGTTCCGGCGGCTCAAGCACAAGACGCAGGTGTTCATCTCGCCGGAGGGCGACCACTACCGCACGCGCCTCACGCACACGCTGGAGGTGTCGGCCATCGGCCGCACCGTCGCCCGTGCCATGGGCCTGAACGAGGACCTCGTCGAGGCAATCACCATGGGGCACGATCTCGGTCACGCCCCGTTCGGTCATGCGGGCGAGCACGCACTCGACGACATGCTGCGTGCGGAGCACGGCCGGCGCTTCCTGCACAACGAGCAGAGCGTGCGCGTGGTCGAGGTGCTCGAGCACGACGGCAGCGGCCTGAACCTCACGCGTGAGGTGCGCGATGGCATCCGCCATCACACCGGCGAGGGGCGCCCCACCACGCTCGAGGGGCAGATCGTTCGACTGGTGGACCGCATCGCGTACGTCAACCACGACATCGACGACGCCGTGCGCGCGGGCATCATCGCTGAGGGCGACCTCCCGCGCGAGGAGATCGCGGTGCTCGGCGGCTCCACATCCGAGCGCATCACCCGCCTGGTCACCGACATCGTCGTCACCTCTGCGGATTCGGACGAGATCGTGCAGAGCGACGAGGTGGGGGAGGCCTTCCGGTCGCTGCGGGCCTTCATGTTCGCCCAGGTGTACCTGGCGTCGCCGGCGGCGGATGAGGCCGACCGCGCCCGGTACGTGGTGCAGGCGCTTGTCCGCGCGTACCTCGACACCCCATCGCTGCTGCCGCCCGGGCGCGACGATGACGTGGTCACGCGGGTGACCGACCATGTGTCCGGGATGACCGATCGCTACGCGCTGCGGGCCCACCGCGACCTGTTCGTGCCGCATGAGGGGCCCCTCTGATGCCGCGCATCGACGACAGCAGCATCGACGAGGTGCGGCGCACCGCCGACCTTCTCGAACTGGTGCGCGGCCAGGTGCAGCTGGCCCGGCGTGGGGGCCGGTGGTGGGGTCGCTGCCCGTTCCACGACGAGCGCACCCCGTCGTTCTGCCTCATCCCGCCCGAGAACCGCACCTACTACTGCTACGGCTGCGGGGCCACGGGGGACTCCTTCACGTGGATGCAGCAGCGCGAGGGGGCGGGCTCCTTCATGGAGGCGGTGGAGCAGCTCGCCGACCGCTTCGGCGTGGACCTCAAGTACGAGACGGCCTCTCCGCAGGAAGAGGCGCGGCGCCGCGAGAACGAGCGGGTGCGCGAGCTGCTCGAGCGCGCATGTGCGTTCTATGCCGCCATGCTGTGGAAGGCAGATGAGGCAGCGCCTGCGCGTGAATACCTGCTCGGCAGGGGATTCCCGGAGGATCTCCTGCGCACGTTCCGCGTGGGATGGGCGCCCAGCGGCGGCACCGCGCTGTCCGGAAGGGCCATCCAGGAGGGCTTCTCGCGCGAGCAGTTGTCACAGGCGGGCCTGGCGAGGGTTCGTGGCGGCACGGCGACCGACTTCTTCGCAGGGCGCATCACCTTCCCCATCACCGATGCCCGCGGGCGGGTGCAGGGGTTCGGTGCGCGCACGCTCGACCCCAATGAGCGCGCCAAGTACGTGAATTCCCCGGAGGGGGACCGCTTCCGCAAGCGCGAGCTGCTCTTCGGCCTCGACCTCGCCCGTCAGGCAGCGGCCAAGGCCGGCTTCGCCGTGGTGAGCGAGGGCTATACCGACGTGATGGGCCTGCGGCTCGCGGGGGTCGAGGGGGCGGTCGCCTGCATGGGCACGGCGCTCACCACCACGCAGCTTCGGCTGCTTGCCCGGGTGGCCCCCGAGGTGCGCCTGTGCTTCGACGCCGACCGCGCGGGCGAGGAGGCTGCCCGGCGCACGATCGAGGCGGCGCGCAACGTGCCCCTGCGCCTTGCCGTGGTGGCGCTGCCGCCGGGCAGCGACCCCGGCGAGCTCGCTGCCGAGGCCGCGGGTCGCGGCGTGCTCGCGGCCGCGGTGGCCGACGCCGATCCACTGCTTCCCTGGCTCGTCGACAGGCGCATTGCGCGCGCCGGCGACTCACCCGCGGAACAGGACCGGGCGCTCTCCGACCTCGGTGCCCTGCTCGAGGAATTCCCCGAGAGCGCGGACAAGGACGAGGCAATCAGGAGGGTCACCGCCCTCGGCATATCGCCCGTGCTGTTCGACCGCTTCATGCGCCGCGCGCAGGGGGGAGGCGGGCGCCGCGGGGCTGGCGCCCCGGAGAAGACCGAATCCGCGCCGGAGGCTCCGTCGATGGATGAGGCGCGCGAGCAGAGGCTCCTCGCGCTGGCGATGGCCATGCCCACGGCCGGCCGGCCGATGCTCGAGGGCATGCGCGACGACAGCCTTGGCAGCACCGCGCACCGCGAGGCCCGCCTCCTCATCCTTGCCGACGAACACGGCTGGCCCGAGGATCTGGCCCCGCTCGAGGCGGCGCTCCGTGCGCAGGCCGCGGACGGTGGGACCGAGGAAGAGCTCAAGGACGCCTACCTGCGCGTGGAGAAGAGGGCGCTCGAGCGCAAGATGGCGACTGCCAGGTCGAGCGGTGAGGACGCCGAGTTCCTGCGCCTCCAGTCGATGGTGAAGCGGGTGGAGCAGGCGCTCAGGGGCGCCTAGGTCACCACCGCGACCGCCGCGGCGCGCACGGTGCCATCGGGCCCTGTCAGCCGCACCGTCGCGGTTACGGCGGTGCCCGTAATGTCGTCGGGGCGACGGTTCGGAGGACCCAGCCAGGCGATGCGCGGCGCGCGTCCGAGCATCTCGGCCCTGCTCGCCCACGCGAGGACCCGGGCGAGGGCCAGGGCCCCCGGGCTGGCGCCGGCCGCGCGGCCCCGCCCTGTCACGTACGCGTCATGCGCGGACATGCACGCAAGCAGCGTGAGCGCATCAAGCGGATCAGGGGGGTCGAGGGTGATCTCCTCGATCACGAGGTCGGGCTCACCCTGCCCGGCCGGCGGGCGTATTGCGGGCGCCAGTTCCATCAGGCGCGCCGCCACCGCCACCCCGATCCCCCTGGCGGCGTTGGCCAGGTCGGGATCGAGGGCGGAGGCGGGATCGGGTCCCTCGGCGAGGCGTATGCCCACCTGGACCCGGCTACGTCCTAGGCGGCGTCGGCAGCGGCGTCCGCCGCGTCACCGATGGTCTCGCTCACGGCCTCTGCGCCGTCAGGCGTCACCTCGGTGAAGGTGAACTCGTCGGGCTCGCCGCCGAGGCGCTCCCGCACGAACCAGTAGACGATGGCCCCGATGCCAACCAGGGCAAGCAGCTTGATGAAGGTCTTCATGAATCTCCTCGGATTGGGCCCGGGTAAACCGTAACACGGCAGCCCACGGGGCATGACACCCTGTCAGGGGATCAGGACCACCTTGCCGATGGCTGCGTCCGCCTCCAGGAGCCGATGCGCCTCAGCGGCGTCGGAGAGCGGCAGCACCGCGTGCACGACGGGCTCGAGTTCCCCGGATTCGAACCGCGGGAGTGCCCACTGCGCGAAGTCGCCCATGATCTCGGCCTTTTCGTCCGTTGTGCGACCCCGGAGCGTCGAGGCCACGATGGTGGCCTGAAGGGGGAGGAGCGCACCCAGATCGAGCTCGGCCTTGCGACCGCCCACGAGCCCGGTGAGCACGATCCTGCCGCCGCGTGCGAGGCATGCGACGTTCTCCGCCAGATACTTGGCGCCCACCAGGTCGAGGATCACATCAGCTCCGTGGCCATCGGTGACGCCGCGCACGGCGGCCGAGAACTGCCCGTCCTGCACGGCAATGCCGATCGCGCCCCACGGTGCGCCCGCCGAGGCACGATCTGTCTGGCGCGACGTGCCGATGCAGCGGGCGCCAACGGCGCGGCATATCTGCGCGGCCGCGGTTCCCACGCCGCTTGCGATGGAATGAACCAGGGCAACGTCGCCTTCTCCGAGGTGCCCCAGGCGCACCAGGCCCTGGTACGCGGTGATGAACACCTCGGGAATCGCCGCCGCCTGCTCCCAGGCCATGCCGCTGGGGACCGGTATGCAGTTGGACGCCGGCACGGCGACGAGCTCCGCGTAGCCACCGCCGCCGACGAGGCACATGACGCGGTCGCCCACGCGCAGCGGGGTGTCCGTGCCGTCCGGGATGTCCGCCACCTCTCCGACCGCCTCGAGCCCGAGGATCCCGCTGGCCCCGGGCGGCGGTGGGTAGAGCCCTTTCCGCTGCATGAGGTCGGCCCGGTTAACTGCGGTGCCGCGAACCCTCACCACGACCTCGCCGGGCCGCGGTGTGACGTCGGGCACCCCGGCCACGCGGAGGTGATCGGCTGGACCGGGTTCGTCGAAGATGACTGCGCGCATCAGGTGAGGGTACCCGCGCGGCGCGCGCGTTCCCTTGCAAGTGGGGACGGTGGGAGTCGAACCCACACCCGGTTTCCCGGAGCGGAGTTTGAGTCCGCCGCGTCTACCGTTCCGCCACGTCCCCGTGGCCCGGGGGTCAGTCCTCCGGGGTGATTCGGGCCAGGCCCTCCTCGACGGCCATGCTGCGCGCGGCGGCAGCCACTGCGGGGGCGACGTCGGGGTTGAAGCAGGAGGGGATGATGTAGTCCTCGTGCAGCTCGTCGTCGCTGATGACGTCGGCGATCGCCTGGGCGGCCGCCACCTTCATGGCCTCGCTGATCTGCGTGGCCCGAACGTCGAGCGCGCCGCGGAACAGCCCCGGGAACGCCAGCACGTTGTTGATCTGGTTGGGGTAGTCGGAGCGCCCCGTGGCCATCACGCGCACGTAGGGAGCCGCCAGCTCGGGCATGATCTCCGGCGTCGGATTGGCCATGGCGAACACGATGGGGTCCTTGGCCATGCTCTTGAGCTGATCAACGGAGAACGTGCCGGGGCCGGAGAGGCCGACGAACATGTTGGCCCCCTTGATGGCCTCGGTGAGGTCTCCCCGGATGCCCTCGGGGTTGGTGTTCGCGGCGTACCAGTCCTTCATGAAGTTCATGTTCTCGGTGCGCCCGTTGTAGATCGCACCACGGGTGTCGCAGCCGATGATGTTGGTGACCCCGGCGTTCATGAGGATCTTCGAGCACGCCACGCCCGAGGCGCCGATGCCGTTCACCACGACCTTGAGGTCCTCCATCTTCTGCCCGGTGATCTTGCAGGCGTTGATGAGGGCCGCCAGCAGCACCACGGCAGTGCCATGCTGGTCGTCGTGGAACACCGGGATGTCGAGGCGCTCCTTGAGGGTGTCCTCTACCTCGAAGCACACCGGGGCGGCGATGTCCTCGAGGTTGATGCCGCCGAACGCCGGTGCGATGGCCTCGCACACCGCGATGAGCTCCTTGGCGTCGTGGGTGTCCACGCAGATGGCGTATGAGTCGACGTCGGCGAACTCCTTGAAGAGCAGCGACTTGCCCTCCATCACCGGCATGCCGGCAGCAGCGCCGATGTCGCCGAGCCCCAGCACGGCGGTGCCGTTGGTGATGACGGCCACCATGTTGCGCTTGAGCGTGTAGTCGAAGGCCGCCTCGGGGTCCTCGGCGATGCGGCGCGACACCGCGGCCACGCCCGGCATGTAGGCCACGCTGAGGTCGTCGCGGGTCGCCAGGGGCGCGCGCGCCACCATCTCGATTTTGCCGCCCTTGTGCAGGCGGAAGGTGCGGTCCTCTGCGGATACCACGGTGACGCCATCGAGGGCACCGACCGCGGCCACGACCTCGTCCTCGTTCTCCACGCTCGTGGCGTCGACCACCACCTCGCGCACCACGCGCCTGTGGTCGGCCTCCAGTACCTCCATCGATGAGATCGATGCGCCGAGCCCGCTGATGGCGGTGGCGACGTCGGCGGCCAGGCCGGGCCGGCCGGACTCGAGCTCGAGACGGAGCGTGACGCTGTACTGGGCGCTGGGCGTGACTCCCACGGGGTCCTCCACGTAGACGAACGGCCGGGACAATACCCGCCACACGATGATTCACCCCGGGGTACGCCACACCTGCCGGTTACACTCGCCCGCGTGAGCACGGAGGCCATCAACCCCGCGGGCGAGATCCTCCTGATCGACGGCTACAGCCTTGCGTTCCGGGCGTTCTTCGCCCTCCCGGAGAGCATCACGCGCGCGGATGGCATGCCCACCAACGCGCTCTACGGGCTGGCCGCCATGACCATCAAGGTCATCGAAGAGGAGCGCCCCTCACGGGTGATCGTCGCCTGGGACCCACCGGGCAAGACGTTCCGCGATGAGGTGTACCCGGAGTACAAGGCCGGGCGCCGGGAGACCCCCGATGGGTTCCGGGCACAGGCCCCGCACTTCCGGCCCCTGATGGAGGCATTCGGGGCGGTCAACGTGGAGCTGGCCGGATTCGAGGCCGATGACGTCATCGGCACGCTTGCCAAGCGGGCTGCGGCGGCGGGTCATCGGGTCACGATCCTCACGGGCGACCGCGACGCCCTGCAACTGGTGGATTCGCTCATCAGCGTGCTCGCCACCGGACGGGGCGTCACCGACACCACCCGGTACGACCCGGCGAAGGTGGAGGAGCGCTACGGCGTGCCGCCGCCGAAGATGCCCGACCTGCGCGGGATGATCGGTGACTCCAGCGACAACCTGCCCGGGGTCCCCGGGATCGGGGAGAAGACCGCCGCACAGCTGATGGCCAAGTACGGGTCGCTCGAGGAGATCCTCGCGCACGCCGACGAGCAGACCCCCAAGCGGCGCGAGAACCTCACCGAATACGCCGACACCGCCCGGATGTGCCGGGATCTCTCAGTAATCGCCGTGGACGCCCCGGTCGACCTCGACCCCGACGCCGTTCCGCTCATCACCCGCGACCCCGAGCGCCTTCAGCATCTGGAGGCCACCTTCAGGGAGTACGAGTTCCGCACGCTGGCCCGGCGGGTGGCCGAGCTCGCAGGTGCCGGGAGCGAGGGCGGGGGAGGCGCGGCGTCCGCGGCCCCCGGGCTCGAGGTTGTGGAGGATTCGCCCGAGTCGCTTGCCCTGTCGCTCGTCGGGAGCGGATCCACCTGCATCGGCCTCACCGGTGACACCCTTGCGGTGGTGACGGCGGAGGGCCCAGCACGATCAGTCGAGCTCGACGATGGCCCAGGGGGAATCGCTCCGATACTCGGGGCCGCGCCATGGTCGGCTCACGACGCCAAGGCGATCCTCCGGCGTGGTCGCCTCGATGCACCGCTGCCGGAGCACGACACCCTGATCGCTGCCTACCTGCTTGAGCCACGGCGGCGGGGGTATCCCCTCGATGAACTGGCCGACGAGGAGGGTGTGGCGGTCACGGCCTCGGGCGCCGGGGACGACGCCTGCGCCGCCGCCGGCGCCGCTGCGGCCGTCAGGGGCCTGCGCCCGATCCAGGAGCGTCGAATCGCCGACGAGGGCCTCGGGCCGCTCTTCCACGACATCGAACTTCCCCTGATCGGCGTGCTCGTGGCCATGGAGAACGTGGGCGTGGCCATCGACGTGCAGCGGCTGCAGGAGGTCGGTGAGCGCACGCGCGAGGAGATTGCGTCGCTCACGCAGCGCATCCATGAGCTTGCCGGTGGGCCATTCACCATCGACTCGCCAAAGCAGCTGGCCGAGGTGCTGTTCGAGAGGCTCGGCCTGCCGGCGGGGCGCAAGGGCAAGACGGGCTACTCCACCGACCGCCGCGTGCTGCGGTCGCTCGAGGGCACTCACGAGATCATTCCGCTGATCCTGCGGTACCGGGAGCTCGTGAAGCTGGACGGCACGTACCTGTCCGCGCTGCCCGCCCTGGTGGACGCGGGTGACGGCCGGCTGCACACCACGTTCAACCAGACGGTGGCCGAGACCGGCCGTCTGTCGTCGACCAATCCCAACCTGCAGAACATCCCGGTGCGCACGGAGGCGGGCAGGGAGATCCGCGACGCCTTCGTGGCGGGCGACGGCTTCGAGATGATGAGCTTCGACTACTCGCAGGTGGAGCTGCGCATCCTCGCCCACTGCTCCGGCGAGCCCGCGCTTCGCCAGGCGTTCTCCGACGGGCGCGACGTGCACGCGGCCACGGCGTCGGAGGTATTCGGAGTGCCGATCGACGGGATGGATCGCGAGGTGCGCGATCGCGCCAAGGCCGTCAACTTCGGGATCATCTACGGAATCTCCGACTTCGGGCTCTCCGAGCAGCTGGGAATCGCCCGCGCCGATGCCAAGCGGTACATCGACACCTACCTGGCGCGGTATCCCCAGGTGGCCGCGTTCGTGGAGCAGACCATCGCCACGGCGACGGAGCAGGGGTACGTCACCACGCTGCTCGGCCGCAGGCGGGCCATTCCCGAGCTCACGGCGCGCACGCAGCAGCAGCGGCAACTGGGCGAGCGGCTTGCCGTGAACACGGTGATCCAGGGATCCGCAGCGGACATCATCAAGATCGCCATGATCCGTGCGCACCGCGCACTCGGCGAATCCGGCACCGGGGCGCGCCTGGTGCTGCAGATCCATGATGAGTTGCTCGTCGAGTGCCCTCCCGGGGCCGTGACGGAGGTGCGGGCGCTGGTAGTGCAGGCCATGGAGGGGGCGTACGAGCTGGATCCGCCGCTCGCGGTCGACGTGGGGGTGGGGCCCACCTGGCTGCAGGCCAAGTCGTGACCTGGGATCCCGAGCCCCCCGAACCCGGGCTCGACCCGTATCGCGTGCTGCAGGTCCACCCCGAGGCGCGACCCGAGGTGATCGACGCGGCCTTCTCGGTTCTGCGCGAGATCGCATGCGCAGACGAGCAGGGCGGAGGACGGGACCTGGTGCGCATCACCTGGGCCCGCCGCGTACTGCTCGGCCCCTGAATTCCCCTATGATGCCCGCTTCCGCCAATTCGACGGGTCGACGGCGCATGCGCCCGAAGCCCACCATCAAGGACAACCAACCGACATGAGCACCACCGACGACGTCACGATCATCGATCTCGATACCCCGATCTTCACCCTCGAGGGTCCGGAGTACATCGAGGTCGACGGCCAGCAGGTCCCGAACTACGACATCACCATCCCCATCTTCAGCGAGGGCGATGTGGTGAGCGGCCGGGTCGTGCGCATCGACAAGGACGAGGTGCTCGTCGACATCGGCTACAAGAGCGAGGGAGTGATCCCGCTCAACGAGCTGTCGATCCGCAAGTCGGTGAACGTGTCCGACGAGGTGCAGCTGGGCGAGATGATCGACGCCCTGGTCATGCAGAAGGAAGACCAGGACGGCCGCCTCATCCTGTCCAAGAAGCGCGCCCGCTTCGAGAAGGCATGGAAGCGCATCGAGGCGGCGTCCACGGCCGGCGAGACCGTGGAGGGCACCGTGATCGAGGTCGTCAAGGGCGGCCTCATCCTCGACCTCGGCGTGCGCGGGTTCCTGCCCGCGTCACTCGTGGACATCCGCCGCGTGCAGGACCTCGACGAGTTCATGGGCCAGAAGCTCGAGTGCAAGGTGATCGAGCTCAACCGCAGCCGCAACAACGTGGTGCTGAGCCGCCGCGCCGTGCTGGAGCACGAGCGCCGTGAGGTTCGCCAGCGCATCCTCGACGAGCTGGAGCCCGGCAAGGTCGTGGAGGGCACCATCTCGAACATCGTGGACTTCGGGGCCTTTGTGGACCTCGACGGCATCGACGGCCTCATCCACATCTCGGAGCTCTCCTGGAGCCACGTGAACCACCCGTCCGAGGTGCTGAACGTGGGCGAGAAGGTCGACGTGAAGGTGCTCGACATCGACCGCGACCGCCAGCGCATCTCCCTCGGCCTCAAGCAGACGCAGGCCGACCCGTGGCAGAGCGTCATCGAGACCTACCAGATCAACGACATCGTCCCGGGCAAGGTGACCAAGGTGGTCACGTTCGGTGCCTTCGTGGAGATCCACGCGGGAGTGGAGGGCCTGGTTCACATCTCCGAGCTGGCCGAGCACCACGTGGAGAACCCCCGCGAGGTGGTGAACCAGGGCGACGAGCTCGAGGTGCGCATCATCGAGATCGATGCCGACCGCCGCCGCCTGTCGCTGTCCCTCAAGCGCGTCACGCCTGCGCCTGAGGGCTACGAGGCCCCGTCGCAGGACGATCAGGCCTACGACGAGCAGGCCGAGCTCGCGCAGCTGGCCGAGCCGGCCGCCGTCACCGAATCGCCCGAGTCGGACGAGGCCCCCGAGGCCATCGACGTGGCCGACGAGGTCGTCGACGCTGGGGGCGAGGGCGAGCACCAGGACTGAGCCCCGCCTGCCCGGGCCGGCTGTCCTCGGTCTCACCGGGGGCATCGGCTCGGGCAAATCGGCGGCCCTCGAGGGCTTCGCGCGACTGGGCGCCGCCGTGCTGAGCGCCGATGCCGTCGTGCATGGCCTCTACGAGCAGCCCGATGTCATCGCCCAGGTGCGCGACCGGTTCGGACCGGACGTGTTCGATCGGGCGGGCGCGGTGGACCGGGTGGCCCTGGGCAGTCGTGCATTTGACGAGGACGACGGCATGGCCTTCCTCGAGCGCCTGCTGTACCCCCGTATCGGGGCAGCGCGGAAGCAGTGGATCGCCGAGGCCTCGGCACGCACGCCACCACCGCCGGTGATCGTGTGCGAGGTGCCGCTGCTGTTCGAGGCGGGGCTTGCGGATGAGTTCGACGCCGTGCTGGTGGTCACCGCATCCGAGCAGGTGCGCCGCGCGCGCGTTGCCGAGCGCGGCCAGGACTTCGACAGCCGTAGCGCGCGCCAGATGGACGAGGCCGCAAAGGTCGCGGCTGCCGACATGGCGTACGTGAATGACGGCACACTCGCGGAATTGGACGCCTGGGTGGCGGCCGTGGTCGATCACTTCAGGCCGTCCGGTGGCGCGGCGTAGGCGGCGCCGCCGGGGGCGGAAGCTTCTGGGGCTGCTCGTGGTGGTCGGGGCCCTCGTGGCCGTGGGCCTCGCGGTGCATCAGTCGATGCCGGCGTGGTACGCACGCCTGTGGTACCCGCTCGACTACGAGATCGCCATAAACCGTGACGCCGCGCTCAACGGGGTGGATCCGGCCCTGGTCGCCGCCGTTGCGTGGCGCGAGAGCGGATTCGACCCCGCGGCCCAGTCGCACAAGGGAGCGGTGGGGCTGATGCAGGTGCTGCCGTCCACGGCCAGGTTCATCGAGTCACAGGGCGACCCGCCCCCCGGCCGGGCCGTCGACCTGCCCGATCCCGAGGTGAACATCTCGTTCGGGTCGTGGTACTTGCGTCATCTGATCGACCTGCACGGCGGATCGGTGCCGGCGGCTCTGGCGGCATACAACGGCGGCCCCGGCAACCTGCGTGCGTGGCGCACCGCTGCCGCCGCACGCGGGGTGGAGTTCCGCATCCCCGAGGACATCCCCTTCGATGAGACCCGCGCCTACGTGACCGACGTCATGGACGCCTGGGCCATCTACCGCGAGGCCTACGGCGACCGCCTCGGCGCTGCGCGCAGCTAGATCACGACGTTCCAGGGCACCGCGCGCCAGTCGGTGATGAGGCCCGCCTCGTAGTAGGGGTCGCGCAGCACGTACTCGCCAACCTCCTCGGCGGTGCACGGCGCGAACACGATCGCCGCCCCCGTGACCGGGTCGCCCAGCGCGCCGGCCATGAGAACACGGCCGTCGTCCTTGAGCCGCTGCAGGTTGGCCAGGTGGGCGTCGCGGTAAGGTGCGCGCCGTTCGAGGATGTCCTCGACGTAGTCGTACATCAGCAGCATGTGTGTCTCGGGATCCATGGGGCTCCTCCCTGGCTCGGCGGGGCATCCTCGCATAACCAGGAGGGCCCGATGGCACCCCATAGTGCAGCGGATCTGGTCGGGTCGGTCACCAGCGCCTCGATCTGTGACGCCATGGCCCGCCGCCATTCGCACCGCTGCCACGCGACCGGCCTCAGCCCCGCGAGGCCCGGGCAGGTGACCTACGGACCTGCTGCGACGGTGAGGTTCGCGCCGCGGCGGGACGACATGCCCGACCACGATCTCGCTGCTGCCGCCAGGCATGCAATGGCGGACATTCCCGCGGGGGCTGTTGTGGTGATCGCGGCGCCCGATGCCCCGGCCGAGGCCGTGGCGGGCGGGAAGAAGCTGGCCGCGGTGGAGGAGCTCGGCGCTGCGGGCGTTGTGGCATGGGGCGCGATCCGTGATCGGATCGAGGCAGCCACCTACCGAATGGGCGTGTGGGCGCTCTCCGAGACACCGCGCGCCAGCGGCGACCTGCTGCAGGTGGTGGAGGCGGGGGGCATCGTGGCCTTCGGGGGAGTCACCATCACCCCCGGCGACTGGGTGTACGCGGATGAGGCGGGGCTCGTGGTGGTGCCCTTCGCCGAGCATCTCGAGGTGCTCGGCGATGCCGTGGCGATCGAGCAGGCCGACGCCGAGGCGGTACGGCGCATCCGCGGCGCCTGAGCGGCGCTCAGCCCGGCAGCACCCCGCTCCTGCACCAGGCCTCGACGACACGTCGCACGTATGCGCCTGGCGGCGGCCCCGATGGGTCGGCGCCACCAAGCACCGCGGATAGCCCGGTCGGAGGCACATCGGGCCAGGCCTGGGGGTCGTCGGGGTCGTCAACCACGGCGAAACGCTCTCCGGGCGGGTCGGGCATGCGCACGACGATCGTCGAGGGCTCTCCGAGGCCTGCCGCCGTGCACGCCGCGCGCGCTGCTCCGAGCGCGTACTCGGGGTAGGTGAAGATGCCCGGCCCGAAGTAGGCGTCTGATCTGTCCGCGACGAGCAGGGCCCAGTCGAGCTCGGCCACCAGCAGCACGGCCCCGGCAGGGGTGGTCCATGCCCGCACGTGCACCAGGCCGTCGTCGGCGAGGCGTGTGGAGAAGGGCACCAGCTGGTTCATGCGCAGGGGTATCGCCACGACCTGAAAAGTAGCCCGCCTTACAAACGGCACGACCGTACGACCGTCCACAAAGGCGATCGCCGTGGCCCGGCGTATGGTCATGCAACGAGCCCACAACCGTGGAGAAACGCGTGACCACCCTCGCTCGTCCCCGCCCGTCATGGCCCACCCCTGAGCCCCGCTGGCCGTTCCCGGATCTGCCGTCGGAGCTGGAGTTCCTCGCGGGTATCGATCATCAGTGCAACGCGGCCGAACTGGGAGAGATCAGCCGCCGCATCGTGGAGTCCGGCCGCTGGCGCGACTACGTGGCCGTCTCCGAGGATTACCGGGATTACCGGCTGGTGTTCGAGAACGACTACGTGGACATCTGGGTGCTGTCGTGGCTGCCGGGTCAGGAGACCGGGTTCCATGACCACGAGATCTCCGAGGTCGGGTTGTGCGTTGCGCAGGGTGCGATTCGCGAGCATCACATGCACGTGCACCAGCCCGACACCTCGCACGTGATCGAGCCCGGTCAGGTGCAGGAGGGTCCCTTCGGCTACATCCACCGCGTGGAGCACTGGGGCGGCGACCCTGCCGTGTCGGTGCACTCGTATTCGCCGCCGCTGGCGTGGGTGGGCCAGTACCGCGAAGTCGACGGCCAGATGCTGCGGCTTCGCCAGCCCGGCCGCACGAGGCTTTCCCCCGCCTAGCGGAGCGGCGGGCCATACCCCGCCACGTACGTCCTCTCAGCGGGGGTCATCGGGAACATGGGCGCCACCATCACGGTGCCGCCCGGCGGGCATGCGTCGACGGCCGCGTCGAGTGCCCCGGCCACGTCGGTGGTGCGCTGGTCAGGTTGCACGATGTCCGAGATGGCCTCTGCAGCCGGGCCGAAGGCCACCAGGGTGTCCGCCCGTCGGCGGGCATCGAGCAGCGCTTCGGCCAGAACGCCCTGCTCCACCGCATCGGTGTGCACGCGCGCGCCGGCAGGAGCGGGATCGCCGCCGATCACCAGCACGAGAGGGCCCGGGCGTAGCTCCCCGAGGCCAGCCCGCCCCTTCAGGGGGGTCGCGGCCATCGTGTTGTCGATGAGCGTCACCCCGTTGGGAAGGGCG
>JBIIJJ010000128.1:0-5153 GCA_044233875.1 Miltoncostaeaceae bacterium
CTCAACACGCACCCCAAGTTCGCGAAGATGGTTCGCGACATCATGGCCAAGGAGACCAACCTCAAGATCTCCTCCCCGGCCGACCCGTTCGAGGCCCAGGCCAACCGTGACGGACTGGTAGAGGCGTCGGCAGCCCTCAAGATGGTTGCCGTGTCGCTCACCAAGATCGCCAACGACCTGGCGTGGATGGGCTCCGGCCCGCGCTGCGGCCTCGGCGAGATCTTCCTGCCGGAGCTGCAGAAGGGCTCGTCGATCATGCCGGGCAAGGTCAACCCGGTCATCCCCGAGGTCGTCATGCAGGTGGGCGCCCAGGTCATCGGCAATGACGCAGCCATCACGGTGGCCGGAACGCAGGGCAACTTCGAGCTGAACGTGCGCATTCCGCTGATGGCGCGCAACCTGCTGCAGTCGGTGGCGCTGCTCACCAACACGGCGAATGTGTTCCGCACCAAGTGCGTGGACGGCATCGAGCCCAACTACGAGGGCCTCAACCGCCACGCCGAGGGCACCCTCGCCGCGGCGACCGCCCTCAACCCCTACATCGGGTACGACCTCGCCACGGACATCGTGAAGGAGGCCACGAAGAGCGGCCGTCCGCTTCGCGAGGTCGCCCGCGAGAAGGGCGTTGACGAGGCCACCCTGAACAAGGCGCTCAACCTCAAGAAGATCGCCAAGGGTGGCTTGATCTAACCCCGGTTCCGGCGCCTAGCGCCGTGGGGTGCGTGCGACGGGCGGGGCTGCCGTCGCACGCACCTCGGCCGCGAACTCCGCAGCGGCGCCGCGGATGATGTCCCGCACGTTGGCGCGTGGGGCCACGAAGGGCGGCGGATCGGGCAGCAGCCCCACGAGGTCGGTGCTCACCAGCACCTGGCCGTCGCAGTCGGCTCCTGCGGCGATGCCGATGGTGGGGACCTCGACGGCCTCGGTGATATGACGCGCGGCGTCGATGTCAACGCACTCGATGACGATGGCGAAGCAGCCCGCTGCATCGAGTGCGAGGGACTCACGAACGAGCCGCTCGGACTCCTCCACGGTCTTGCCGTGCTTGCGGTAGCCACCTTCGGCGGTCTGGGGGAGGAGACCCACATGGCCCATCACGGGAATCCCCGCAGCCACGATGGCCTCCACCTGAGGCACCATGGCCCCCTCGAGCTTCACGGAATGAGCCCCGGCGGCCACCAGGGCCTGCGCGGTTTCCACGGCCTGCGGGGGCGTCTCGTATGAGCCCGCGGGCATGTCGCCCGTGATGTGCGTGCGCGTGGCGCCGTTGGCAACGGCCCGGACGTGGTGCTCCATCATCTCCAGCGTCACCGCGCGGGTGGAGTCGTACCCCAGTTCCACCTCGCCCAGGCTGTCGCCCACGAGGATGACGTCGAGACCCACCTGGTCGAGCGCGAGGGCCATCGGGTAGTCGTAGGCCGTCAGCACCGCGATGCGGCGGCTGCCCTTGAGCGCCCGGATGTCCCCGGTGGTCAGGATGGGGAGTCGACCTCCCACATGACCGGCACCATGTCCTCGATGAGCTCGGTCACCTCATTGCGCGAGTTCACGTGGACCACCGTCGGCTCGTGGCCGCCCGTGAGCTCCGACTCCTCGTACTCGGCGTAGGTGAGGATGATCACCAGGTCGCCGGGGTGCGCCAGCCGGGCGGCGGCACCATTGAGGCAGATGTCCCCGCGCCCGCGAGGGCCATTGATGGCGTAGGTCTCGAAGCGGGCACCGGTGTTGATGTTGAGCACCGACACCTTCTCGTACTCGTGGATGTCCGCGAGGTCGAGGAGGTCCCTGTCCACGGTGATTGACCCGACGTAATTGAGGTTGGCGTCGGTCACCGTGGCGCGGTGGATCTTGCTCTTCAGCATCGTGCGTGCTCGGGGCACGGCGGTCCTCCGTGTGGTGGGTACGGGAAGTTCACGGTTGTCGATGAGCCGTGCGGGTCCCACCCGCGCGGCAACGCACAGGAGGGCGGGTGCCTCCAGGCGGTCCAGATGGGCGAAGGTGTCCGGGTGGACCACCGTCGCGTACTCGGGCTCGCAGCGGGGCTCTGCCTCCAGAACCGCCATTGCCGCCTGCTCGATTCGTGCGATGTCGGGCTCGCCCTCCTCGGCCAGTCCGGCAGCCGCGGCCAGGGCACGCGAAAGCACGAGGGCTGCCACGCGGTCGTCGGGCCCGAGGTAGGCATTGCGGCTGCTCATCGCCAGGCCGTCGGCCTCGCGGACGATTGGCCCCACGATCATCTCGATGTCGTCCAGGTGCAGATCGGCCATGAGGCGGCGGATCACGGCCACCTGCTGGGCGTCCTTCTGCCCGAACACCACCCGGTCGGGTCGCACGGCCGTGAGCAGCTTGGCCACCACGGTCGCCACGCCGGCAAAGTGATGCGGCCGGCTCGCCCCCTCCAGCACGGCTGCGGGGCCGCCGATGCCGATCTCCATCGCGAAGCCGTCCGGATAGACGTCGACCACCGACGGAGCCCACACCAGGTGGGCACCGGCGTTGCCCGCCATCAGCAGGTCGCCGTCCTCATCACGCGGGTATGCCGAAAGGTCCTCGGTGGGCGCGAACTGCGTGGGGTTCACGAACAGGGAGACCACCACCGCGCTGCCGCCTTCTGATGCCAGGCGCATGAGGGAGAGGTGCCCCTCGTGGAAGGCGCCCATCGTGGGCACCAGCGTGACCGCGCCGTGCTCGTCGCGAAGCGCCTCGACCGCGGCGCGGAGCTCGGGCACCGTGCGAACCACCGCGGGGCGCGGGGACTGGACGTGGGATTCGGTCGTCGGGTCTGTCATGTGCGATTGGCGCAGCGCGACGCGCCCGCCTGAAACGACGGGCTCCGCCGAACCGGACTCGCTCCAGTCCCCGTGTCGGGGTACCGGGCTTGGCGCCGTGATCGGATGCGGCAATCTAGACCGGGAGCGGCCCATGTAACAAGGGCCGACGGGCAACCCTCCGGGCGTCCGGACCCGCTTATACGGTGGAGCGCAGATGAGCGATGCCGCGGTCCGCGCCCAGGCGCTGGAAAGGCTGGCCGAGCACCTGCGCGGGTGCACGCGATGTCCCCTGTCCGAAGGGCGTACCAACGTGGTCGTCGGGGCGGGCGATCCGGACGCCGACCTCATGTTCGTGGGCGAGGCCCCGGGCGCGAACGAGGACCGCACAGGGCTGCCATTCGTGGGCCAGGCGGGCAAGTTGCTCGACGGGCTGCTGGAGGGCATCGGGCTCACCCGCGAGCAGGTCTTCATCGCGAACGTTCTCAAGTGCCGCCCGCCCGGCAATCGGGATCCCCGTCCCGACGAGATCGATGCCTGCAGGGGCTTCCTCGAAGAGCAGGTGGCGCTCATCCGCCCGTCGGTGGTGTGCACCCTCGGCAACTTCGCCACCAAGCTGCTGTCCGGGAGCCCCGAGGGCATCAGCAAGGTGCACGGCCAGCCGCAACCCGCCGAATTCGCCGGGGTGCCGGTGACCCTCTACCCCGTGTACCACCCGGCTGCGGCCCTCTACACCCGTGCGATGCTGGGCAGCCTCGAGGATGACTTCGGGCGGCTGGCCGAGCTGCTGGGCGTGGGCACCGCGGCAGCCGGGTCATCGGCTCTTGCGGAAGCGGACGCCGCGCGGCCTGACGCCCCCCGGTCTGCCGACGACCCCGCCTCACGCCAGCTGGATCTCTTCTGATGGCGGCCGAATTCGCCAGTGCCGGTCCGGAGGCCACCGAGGACCTCGGCCGGGGGCTCGCCGCGCTGCTTGTGGCAGGCGACGTGGTGGTGCTGCGCGGCGACCTCGGCGCGGGCAAGACCACCCTGGTGCGCGGTGCCGCGCGCGCCCTGGGGGTCGAGGGCCCTGTCACCAGCCCCACGTTCGCCATTGCCAATGCGTACCAGGGCCGTGTGCCCGTGGCGCATCTCGACGCCTGGCGCCTTGGCGACCCCGACGACGAGGAACTCGGCCTGGCGCTCGAGGCCGTGGGCACGGAGGCCGTGGCCTTCATCGAATGGCCCGATGCCGTCGTGCACGGGCTCCCGGAACCCCGCGTGCGCATTGACATCGCGCATGGGGGAGGGGATGAGCGGGTGGTACGGTTGGACACCGCCGATCCCGGCATGCACGCGTCGCTCGAGGCCCTTTGTGACGACCTTCGCGCTCGACACAGCAACGCCTGATCCGGCCCTGGCCCTCGTCGCCGACGGCGACGTGCTCGCCGAGGCCTGGCTCGGGCGCACGCCCGGTGGGGGCCGGCGCATCCTCGAGGCCGCCCATCACCTGTTCGCCATGGCCGGCACCACCCCGTCCGCCCTGCACGACGTCGTGGTGGGAGTCGGCCCCGGCGGCTTCACGGGCATCCGCATCGGCATGGCCACGGCGCTCGGGCTTGGGCAGGCCCTGGGCATTCCGGTGCATGGGGCATCGACCCTCGAGGCACTCGCGCTCGGTGCTGCGGTGGCGCGGCGCTCGGATGATGAGTCGGTAGTGCCGGTGATCGACGCCCGCCGCGGCCAGGTGTTTGCCGCCGCGTATGCGGTGGGTACCGACGGGGCGCTGCGCGAGGTGGTGGCACCGGCGGCGTGGGATCCCGACGCGCTCTCCACCGCCCTCTCCGCCGCAGGCCCGTGCGTGCTCGCTGGCGACGGGGCCGATCTCGTGCCGCTGCCCCCGGGTGCGCGCCGCGCACCCGGGGGCGCCGTGGACCGCATTTCCCCCGTGCAATTGGTGCGCCGCGTGCACGCCGGCGGGCCCCTCCCCGTGGTTCCCCTGTACCTGCGCCTGCCCGATGCCGAGGAGAACCGCCTGAGGCGGGAGCGCGCGGAGGCGGTGGCGTGAGCGCCGCGGCCATCCGAATTCCCGCGCCGGTCATACGCCGTGCGAGGGACGCCGACATCACGGCCATCGTGGACATCGAGCGGCGCAATAACCCCGTTCCGTGGTCGCGGCAGCTCTTCGCACGGGAGCTCGAGCGCCGCGAGGGCGCCACGCTGGTGGTCACGGACAGCGACGACGTGGTGGGCTTCATCTCGTGCGCGGGGCAGGGTGACGCCTGGCACATCCTCAACGTCACGGTCGACTCGGCTCACCGGGGGCGCGGCCTCGGGGGGCTGCTGGTCGACCACGTGATCTCGATGCTCGACGGCCGCCCGTACGACCGTTACACCCTCGAGGTA
>JBIIJJ010000129.1:0-5105 GCA_044233875.1 Miltoncostaeaceae bacterium
GACGACCGGGTTCACGAGTTCGGGGTTGACGGCAAGCTTGCTCGTGCCCAGAGATGCGGAGCATGCGACGCCGAGGATCGCGGCGGCGGTGATGGCGATGAGGGGGCGGCGCATGGGGACCTCCGGGCGGATTGGATACCGAACGCTATACCAGGCGTACATTGGACGGGTGACGCCGGGTTCAACCTCCCGCCCGCCGGGAATTCCCCGAATGCCCGCCCTCGATGGCGTGCGTGCGCTCGCAGTGGGGGCGGTTGTGATGTTCCACCTTCCGGTAACCCAGCTGGGCGGGGGATACCTCGGGGTGGACTTGTTCCTGGTGCTGTCCGGGTATCTCATCACCTCGCTGCTCATGGCCGAGGCCGAGGGCACGGGACGCATCCGCCTGGGGCGCTTCTGGATGCGGCGCATCCGGCGGCTCATCCCGGCGCTCGTGGTGATGCTGGCCGTCACGGCCGCGTGGATGGCCATCGTCGACTGGACGCTGCTGGCCCGCACGCGCACGATGCTGCTGGCCGGCCTGGGCTACGTGACCAACTGGTACATCGTTGCGGTGCCCTGGGTTCCCTGGAGCCCCGAGGCCCGCAGTGGCGCGTATGAACACCTGTGGTCGCTCGCGGTGGAGGAGCAGTTCTACCTCGTGTGGCCGCTCGTGATGGGTGCCGTGATGGTGCTGTTCGGGCTGGGGCGGCGCACCTTGCTCATCGGCGCGGTTGCCGGAGCCATCGCGTCGGTGGCGCTGTCATTCCTGATCTTCGATGGTTCGTGGGAGTCCACGGCGCGTATCTACCTGGGCACCGACACGCGGGCCATCGCGCTGCTCATCGGAATCATCGCGGCGCTCGCGCTGCCACCCGCGCGGTTCACTGCATGGCGGCCAGCGGGCCTGCGGGCCGGGCTGCTGGAGCTCGCGGGCGTGGTGGGCCTGCTCGGTTCGCTTGGCCTGATGATCGGCTTCGCGCAGGGGGGCGAGCTGCTCTACCGGGGCGGCTTCGCCATCGTCGCCGTGGTGGCCGGCCTGCTGGTGATCGCCGCGGCGCACCCGGC
The DNA here is from genome assembly GCA_044233875.1 of Miltoncostaeaceae bacterium. GTDB lineage: Bacteria > Actinomycetota > Thermoleophilia > Miltoncostaeales > Miltoncostaeaceae > SYFI01. The sequence continues at coordinate 1,048 of JBIIJJ010000129.1, forward strand.
CACCGCGACCGCCCGGCTGTTCTCGCTGGCGCCGCTCATGTGGATCGGCGCCCGGTCGTACGGCATCTACCTATGGCACCTGCCGGTTGTCGCCCTGCTGGCACCGGAGTTCGGCGTTGGGCTTTCCGACGGCTGGAGGTCGCTGCTGCAGGTGGTGGTGACGGTGGCGATCGCCGCGGTGTCGTACCGATACGTGGAGATGCCCATCCGCACCCGGGGGTTCCGGGGCTGGCTTCGCCCTAGGGCATGAGCGACTGCAGGCCCCAGCGGTTGATGAGCCGCTGGTACTGGCCGTTCCGCTTCATGGTGGCGAGGGCCTTGTTCATGGCAACCCGCAGCTCGTCCTGGTCGTCGTTGAACGCCAGGCCGTACTGCTGGTTGACGGGGACCACGCCCGCGTAGCGGAACTTGGGCGCATTGTTCTTCACGTACCAGCGCGACTGCCCGTAGTCGTTGATGACGGCGTCCACGTTGGCATCGAGCAGCGCCTTGTACGCGGCCGGCATGGTGGCGTACTGGCGCACGATCGCCCCGCGGATGCTCCGGGCAACCGGCACGGCGGTGCTGCCCTGCAGCACGCCGATCACCTGGCCCTGGAGGTCGCGGCGGCTCACGATGCCCGTCTCCCCGCTGCGGGTGACGATGCCCATGTTGGCCTGCAGGTACGGGCTGCCGAATGTGACGATGGTCGACCGCTGCGGCGTGATGGTGATGGACGCCGCGCCCATCATTGCCGCGCCGTTGCTCACGCCGTTGAGCAGGTTGCTGAAGGGGACCACGCGCCACGACACGGCACGCACGCCCGCGATGCGCGCGGCCTGCTCCACCAGTTGGATGTCGAAGCCGGTGAGCTTGCCGCCCTGCCGGATGTCGAACGGGCCGTTGCCGCTGATGGTGAGCGCGGTCACGTTGCGCGGCACGGCGGCGGTTGCCACGGAGGCCCCGGCGAGCGCGGCGCCTGACACGGCCACGGCGACGAGGGTGATGACGGGTCGGCGCATCGGTGAACTCCCGGAGGGTCGGCGGGTGGGGTCAGGCATCAGCGTACGCCTCGATGGGCATGCATGAGCACACGAGGTTGCGATCGCCGTGCACCGAGTCGATGCGGCCGACGGGCGGCCAGTACTTGCTGCCCTCCATGCCGGGCAGCGGGTAGGCCGCCAGCTCGCGCGGGTACGGACGGTCCCAGGAGTCGGTGGCGACGTCCTCGCTGGTGTGCGGGGCGTGGCGCAGCGGGCTGTCGTCGGGCGACCACTCGCCGGCCTCCACGCGGGCGATCTCCTCGCGGATGCTGATCATGGCCTCGCAGAAGCGGTCGAGCTCCGCCAGCGACTCGCTCTCGGTGGGCTCCACCATGAGGGTGCCCGCCACGGGGAACGACATCGTGGGCGCGTGGAAGCCGTGGTCCATCAGTCGCTTGGCCACATCGTCAACCGTCACGCCGGTGGCGTCCTTGATGGGCCTGAGGTCGAGGATGCACTCGTGCGCCACGCGGTCGTTGGCACCGGTGTGCAGCACCGGGTAGTGCGGCGCGAGGCGCGCGGCCACGTAGTTGGCACCCAGGATCGCCACCTCGGTGGCGCGGGTGAGCCCCTCGCTCCCCATGAGCGCGATGTACGCCCAGGGGATGGGCAGGATGCCGGCCGATCCCCAGGGGGCCGCGGAGATGGGGCCCACGCCCGTGGCCGGACCGGCCTCGGGGCGCAGCGGGTGGTTGGGCATGTGTGGGGCCAGGTGCGCGCGAAGCGCCACCGGGCCCACGCCGGGGCCGCCACCGCCGTGCGGGATGCAGAAGGTCTTGTGCAGGTTGAGGTGCGAGACATCCGCGCCGAACGTGCCGGGCTTGGCCAGGCCCACAAGGGCGTTGAGGTTGGCGCCGTCCACGTACACCTGCCCGCCGTGCTCGTGCACCACGGCGCAGATCTCGCCCACGGCCTCCTCGAACACCCCGTGGGTGGACGGGTAGGTGATCATGATCGCGGCCAGGCGGTCGCCGGCCTCCTCGGCCTTGGCGCGAAGGTCATGCAGGTCGACGTTACCGTCCGAATCGCAGGCCACCACGCCCACCGACATGCCGGCCATCACCGCCGACGCGGCGTTGGTGCCGTGCGCCGATGACGGGATGAGGCACACGGTGCGCTGGTCGTCGCCATTGGCCAGGTGATAGCCGCGGATGGCCAGAAGACCGGCGAGCTCCCCCTGCGAGCCGGCGTTGGGCTGCAGCGACACGGCGTCGTAGCCGGTGCACTCGCACAGCGCGCGCTCGAGGTCGTCGATCATCTGCGCGTAGCCCTGCACCTGGTCGATGGGGGCGAAGGGGTGGATTGCCGCGAACTCCGGCCACGTGATGGCCGCCATCTCCGTTGTGGCGTTGAGCTTCATGGTGCAGGAGCCCAGCGGGATCATGGTGCGGTCGAGCGCCAGGTCGCGGTCGGACAGCTTGCGGATGTACCTGAGCATCTCGTGCTCGGTGCGGTACCGGTGGAACACCGGGTGGTCGAGGATGACGTCGTCACGGCGCAGTGCGGCCGGGATGCCATCGGGCGCCGAGGCGTCGAGGTCGTCCACCGAGGCCGCCACGCCGAACGCCCGCCACACGGCGTCGATCGTGCTGCGGGTGGTGACCTCGTCGAGGGTGATGCCGATGGTGTCGGCGTCGACCTCGCGCAGGTTGATGCCCTCGGCGCGGGCGGCGGCGTGCACCTGGTCGGCGCGCCCCGGCACGCGCACGGTGAGGGTGTCGAACCAGGTGTCGTTCACCACGTCGATACCGCCATCGCGGAGCCCCTGGGCGAGGATGCCCGTGAGCCGGTGCACGCGCTCGGCGATGCGGCGCAGGCCCTCGGGCCCGTGCCACGAGGCGTACATGGCGCTGACGATGGCCAGCAGCGCCTGCGCGGTGCACACGTTGCTGGTGGCCTTCTCGCGGCGGATGTGCTGCTCGCGGGTCTGGAGGGCCAGGCGCAGCGCGGGCCGGCCGGCGACGTCGATGGACACGCCCACCAGGCGGCCGGGCAGGGCGCGCGCGTACTCGTCGCGCGTGGCCACGTACCCGGCGTGCGGGCCGCCGAAGGCCATGGGCGTGCCGAACCGCTGCATCGAGCCCACGGCGATGTCGGCGCCCAGTGCGCCGGGCGAGGTGGTGAGCACCATCGAGAGCGGGTCGGCCACCACCACGGCGAGGCCGCCGGCCTCGTGCACGCGCGCGATGACCGGAGCGAGGTCGCGAACCTGCCCCGATGATCCGGGGCTTGCGAGCAGCGCACCGAAGATGTCGGCGGGAAGATCGGTTGCGGGGTCGCCCACCACGACCTCGATGCCCACCGGCTCGGCACGGGTGGCCACCACCGCGATGGTCTGCGGGTGGCAGTCGGCGTCCACGAAGAACACCGTCGAGTCGCTCGTGCCGGCGCGGCGGGCCATGGTCATGGCCTCGGCGGCGGCCGTGCCCTCGTCGAGCAGCGAGGCGTTGGCCAAGGGCAGGCCCGTGAGGTCGCTCACCAGGGTCTGGAAGTTGAGCAGGGCCTGCAGGCGACCCTGGGAGATCTCGGGCTGGTACGGCGTGTAGCTGGTGTACCAGGCGGGGTTCTCGAGGATGTTGCGCAGCACCACGGGCGGGGTGATGGTGCCGTGGTAGCCGAGGCCGATGAGCGACTGCATCACCTTGTTGCGACCGGCGAGCTCGCGCAGCCGGGCGATGACCTCGGCCTCGCTCTGCGCGGCGGGAAGGTCGAGCGGGGCGTCCACGCGGATCGACGCGGGCACGGTCTCGGCGATCAGCTCGTCGAGCGACGCCGCGCCCACCACCTGCAGCATGTGGTCGATGTCCGCGCCCTCGGGGCCGATGTGCCGGCCGATGAACTCATCATGCGCTTCCAGCTCCGAGAGGCCGGTGCGCTGCTGGGTGGTCGCCATGGTGCTCCTCGCTCGCCTGCGATTGGAGCCCCCGCTGTCCGTCTGCCTGAGAGATGCACCCCGTGCTAAGGGCTTTCCCCATCGGCGGGGTGCTGATGCACCCTCTCTCCAGCGTTACCGCGCCCACCACGGTCCGTGTGCCT
>JBIIJJ010000013.1:0-19063 GCA_044233875.1 Miltoncostaeaceae bacterium
GTGCAGAACCTGCTCGTGGCGCGGTTCGGCAACACCATGCTCGAGCCACTGTGGAACCGGCGGTACGTGAAGCATGTGCACATCGAGATGAGCGAGTCGTTCGGGGTGGAGGGGAGGGGCTCGTTCTACGAGACCGTCGGGTGCCTGCGCGACGTCGTGCAGAACCACCTGCTGCAGCTGGTGTGCATCCTGGCCATGGACCCGCCGGTGTCGATGGATGCCGACGCCATCAACGACGAGAAGATGAAGGTGTTGCGCTCGATCATGCCGCTCACCGGGGAGTCCATCGTGCGCGGGCAGTACGACGGCTACCGCGAGGAGCCGGGCGTGGCACCCGACAGCGACGTGGACACCTACTGCGCCCTGCGGTTCGAGATCGACTCCTGGCGCTGGGCCGGCGTGCCATTCACGATCCGCGCGGGGAAGGGCATGGCCCGCACGCTCACCGAGGCGGTGGTGGAGTACGTGGCGCCGCCCCGGCAGCTGTTCCCCGACGCCGACGGCACCTTCGAACCCAATCGCATGCGGTTCCGCATGAAGCCCGACGACCTGATCGAACTCAGCATGCAGGTGAAGCAGCCGGGAGATCGCGTGGTGATGGAGACGGTGGACCTCTCGGTGCACTACTCCACGCGCCTGGGGCTCCCGGGCCCGCAGGCCTACGAGCGCCTGCTGGGGGATGCCATCACCGGCGAGAGGCGGTTATTCGCCCGTGGCGACCTGGTGGAGGAGCAGTGGCGGGTCATCGAGCCGCTGCTGGTGGACCCGCCCCCGGTGCAGCCGTACTGGCGGGGCAGCATGGGGCCGGCCGCCGCCGATCGCCTGCTGCCCGGTGACATCGACGACATGCTCAGCAGTCCGCACGTGCCCGCCGCCGTCTGATGCGGGCGATTGGCATCGATGTCGGCGGGAGCGGCATCAAGGCCGCGGTCGTCGATGTCGCCACGGGCGACCTGATCACCGACCGCGTGCGCGTGGACACCCCGCAGCCCGCCACGCCGCCGGCCGTCACGGCCGCCGCCCGGGATCTCATCGCCCCTTTCGCGTCCGACCTGCCCGTGGGGGTGGGCTTTCCGGCGCCCGTCGTGAACGGGGTCACCACCACGGCCGCCCATGTGGATGCGGCGTGGGTGGGGGCGCCCGCGCGCGAGCTGTTCTCGCAGGGCATGGGGTGCCCGGTTGCGCTGATCAATGACGCAGACGCGGCGGGCGTGGCCGAGGCCCGCTTTGGCGCTGCGGCCGGCGTGCGCGGCGTGGTCGTGCTGCTCACCCTCGGCACGGGCATCGGATCCGCCGTGCTGCATGACGGCGTGCTGCTGCCCAACACCGAGCTCGGCCATCTGGAGATCCGTGGCAAGGAGGCCGAGCAGCGAGCCGCGGCCGCCGTGCGCGAACGGCATGGGCTCTCATGGCAGGAGTGGGCCTCCCGGCTCTCGGAGGTCATCACCGTGGTCGACCGCCTGTTCTCGCCCGATCTGGTGCTGCTCGGTGGCGGGGTCTCGCGCAAGGCCGGGAAGTTCATCCCCCTGCTCGATGTGCGCCCACCCGTGCGGGCCGCCGCGCTCGAGAACCGCGCGGGCGTGATCGGCGCCGCCGTGGTGGCCGCGGAGGGCGGCGCCGGGTGATCGTGACCCGTGCCGGCGGAGGCCTGCGCATGGTCACCCAGGTGGATCACCAGGAGCAGTGCGGCCGTCTCATGTCGGCATGGGGAAATGAGGCCTTCGCCCGGACGGAGTGGTGGGAGCAGGTGGTGGAGGCGGCTGCCCGGCATGACGAGGGCTGGCGCGCGTGGGAGGATCACCCGCAGGTGATGCCGGATGGTGCCCCGCGCGGCTTCGTGTCCATGGAGCCCGCGGCGCACGTGGCCATACACCGGGCCAGCGCGGCGGCGGCAGAGACGTGCGGCGACCGGGTGGGGCTGCTCGTGGGCATGCACGGGGCCGGGCTGGTGATGCGCAGGCTGGGCATCGACGACGGCATGCCGGTACTCGATGAACGCCCCGAGCCCATGCGCCTGCTGGTCATGGACCATGCCGTCGCCGCACGCGCCCGGCGCTCGCGGCTGGGGGAGGGGATGGGGCTGGCCGAGTGGGCGTGGACCGCCTACCGCGTGCTGCAGGCCATCGACCTGCTCAGCCTCTACCTCACGTGGAGGGGGCTTGCGGCGGAGGAATCGTGGTCACTGCGCCGCGTGCCGCGGGTGCCCGGGGATGAACGCGGGGTCGACATCGCCGTGACCCCCGTGGTCGGGTTCACGTGCGCGCTCGAACCGTGGCCATTCGCGGACGACAGGGTGGACGCGCCCGTGCGCGCACGCGTTATCGAGGACCGTCGCTATGCCAACGACGCCGACCTGGCCGCCGCGCTCGCGGCTGCCGAGTCGGTGACGCTGCCGTTGGCCGCGGTGCGGCCTAGTGCTCGTACTTGAAGCTGATGAGCAGGCGCACGCGGAAGCGATCGACCGTGCCGTCCTTCACCGTGACGTCCTGCTTCACCACCTCGGCCACGCGCAGGTCGCGCAGGCTGCTCGAGGCCGTCTCCACGGCGAGCCGGGTGGCGGCCTCCCATGAGTCGCCGCTGGTGCCGACGATCTCGATGACCTTGTAGACGCTGTCAGTGGACACTGGGGCCCTCCCGGTTGCCTGTCCGCGGCATTCCGCGGCTCACCATGATTGTGGCGGGCCGAGGTCGAAACCCGCAACCTCGGCTGGGATGGCGATCGTCCCCTCCGCGCGCAGGCGCGCGATGTTCACGTCTGCCCGCCCGATCATCTCAGGGCACGCCGCGAGTGCAATGCGCCCCCGTGCGGCATCCCCGATCACCGCCCATCGGTCCCCGGCGGCGTCGAGGCACCGACGCGCGAGGATCGCACAGGCCGCCGCATCAATCGTCGCTGCCTCATCCAGGTCGGCCAGATCGCCCTCCCGCGTTGCCGCGGGCCACTGCCCGAGGCTGGCCATGCCGTCGAGCAGCGACCGCGCCGGGCCGAGTCCGTCGTTCCGTGCGCGCCCGCCGCGGGGACGGAATGCGGGTGCACGCACGCCGAGCCACGCGGCCCGGTACGCCGCGAGGTCGAGCGGCGCCCCGCCCATCGGGTGCTGCTCCTCCCACATGGCCTGCCGCAGCACCTGGTCGGGCAGCGCCTCGCCCAGCACATGCCCCCGGCCCTCGAGGGACGATGCAAGTCCCACGCCTCGGGCTCCTCCGTATGCCTTCTGCATGCGGGCGGGCGTCACGGGGAACGCGGCGATATCGAGCCAGGCCAGCACGTGCTCGGCGTCGCGTCGGCCCGCGACCTCCGGAACCACCAGGGGGGCATCCACCAGCACGAGCGCCGGCGAATCGCCCACGGCATCGACGATCTCCAGGTCTGAACGGCACATCCGCACCCCTGACAACACGTTGTCAGGGCCCATCTCGGCCACGGCGGATCGCGCGGGCGCGTCATCGCGCCGCGCGTCCTGCACAAGGTGGATCCCGACGGCGCGCACGCCGCGAGCGTACCCGTGAGTGCCCCGCACGCGGCAAGTCGTCGCGCTCCGCTAGCCTCTCTCGCTGGAAATGGCCGCATTCGTGGCGGCCCTCCCCGATCTGGTTGGAGACATGAGTTCGATCCTGCTCCTCATCATCTCGCTCGCTGCGCCCTGGGTGGTGCAGCTGGCCCCGCCGCGCCAGCGCCTCATCGCCCTGGTCGCGGTGATCGCCGTGCTGCTGCTGTTCGGCATCTTCAGCGCCAACCCGCTCGGGATGTGGCAGTTCTGGATCGGCCTGATCATCGGCATCGTCAGCGTGGTGCTGTTCGTGCAGATGGGCACGCGCGGTCCGCGCCGGCGCAGCTGGGAGGACGAAGAGGAGGCCGACCCCACCGGCGAGCTCTAGGCCCGCCGGCGGGATGGCGCCGGCCTAGCCGGCGTTCGGCTCGAGGTTCTCCGCGATCAGCTGGTCGGCCCGCTTCTGGTCCGACATCAGCAGGAGCCCCTTCTTGAGCTCGGCAACGCCCTTGGCCTTCTGGCCGGCGGCGATGAGCGCCAGGCCGAGGGCCGTGGGACCGTCCTCGTAGTTGGGGTCGAGGCGCGCTGCCTCGGTGGCCGCGGCGATTGCCGCGTCGTACTGCTTGGTGGCGATGAGCGCGTACGCCAGGAAGGCCTGGGCGATGGCGTTGCCGGGGTCGGCCGTGACGGCCGCCTGGAACACCGGCACGGCATCGGCCGTGCGATCGAGTCGCGACAGCACGAGGCCCTGGCCAAGCAGTGCAGGCCCGAGGTTCGGATCCTTCTTCGTGGCCGACTCATACCGGGCGAGGGCGCCCTTGAGGTCGTTCTTCGCCAGGAGGATCTCGCCGGCCAGCATCTGCCCCACGGCCGTCGCCTGCAGGGCCTTGGGCCAGGTGTCGAACTGCGCCTGCGCCTCATCGGGCTTGGCCACGTCGATGCGGTCGCGAGCACTGGCGAGTAGGTAGCCCAACGACTTGGGGTTGCGCTTGACCAGAACCTTGAAGGTCTTGGAGTAGTCGGGCGCGGGGTTCCAGTCGGGCGGAACCTGCACCGTGCCGGTGCGCACCTCGGTGCCGCGGCGGTACTCGACGGCGATTGGCGCATCGGCGGGGAGGGCCTTGAGTGCGGCGGTCCACTGGCCGGGGGTGGAGACGTCGAGGTTGTTGATCTTGGTCACCACGTCGCCGCGCCGGAGACCTGCGTTCACGAGGTTGCCCTTGGGGGCCACGGCGGTCACGAGCTGGCCGCCCTCGGCGATCTTGAGCTGGCGGGCCACAGCCGGCAGGTTCGGGATGGTGTAGCCATCCAGGCGGCCGCGCGGTGCCGTGAGCTGCAGCTTGAAGGGCTTCCTGACGGCCGCGCTTGCGCGGCCGGGCGCACCGGTGGCCGTGATGGTCGCGCTGTAGTTGCCGGGGGTGAGCTGGTAGCCCTGGTCGGTCACGGCCTGCACGAGGAACCACGCCTGGCCGGCACGATCATTCTGCGGGCCCGTGACCGTGCGCACCACCTTCTTGTCCTTGACGCTGGTGATCTTGATGGTCACCGTGGCGTCGCAGGAGGTCTTCATGCCCACGAGGAAGCGTGCGTGCCCCTGCTGGGCGGTCACCACCCTGCGCAGTCTCACCCCGGAGACCCTCGGCGTGCCCGAGCACGGCTTGGCCGTGGGCGCGGGAGTGGTGGACGACCCCGTGGTGGTGGTCGTTCCTGATGTCGTGGTCCCCTGTGATGGCTGTGCCATGGCCCACGTGGGAATGGCCAGCGCGGTTGCTGTAAGGGGGACCGCCAGCAAGGCTGATCGGCGCATGGGAATGACCCTATCAGCCCTTGCTAGCGTCGCTGCCCGTGGATGTTCCACTGCCCACATTGGAGGTTCTGGAGCGCGCGCGGAGGGGTGAATCGGTCGATTCCTCCGATGTTTCGGGCCTCTTCACCGCGTGGTCCACGGGTGCGCTGTCCGATGCCCAGATGGCGGCATGGTGCGCCGCCACGGGGCTGCGGGGCATGCCCGATCCGGCGTCCCATGCGGTGGTTCGGGCCCTCCTGGCCGGTGGAGATCGCCTCGAGCTCGCCAGGCTCGGCAATTCGGTGGATATCCGGAGCACCGGCGGCGTGGGCGACTCCGCACTGGTCATCGCGGCGTCGTGCATCGCGTCGGCCGCAGGGGTGATCGTGGCCTCCACGGGTGCACGATCCATTGCACATGTGGGCGGCGTGCTCGATGCCGTTGCGGCGATCCCCGGCATGGCCGACGAGATGCCGGTGGAGCGGTGGGTGTTGCAGGCGCGTGACATGCGGATGGTCATCGCCGAGGCCGGCGACCGCCTGGTGCCCGACGAGCGACGGCTCGCCAGCCTGCGCGACTCCACCGCGACCGCCGAGGGTGACGCCCTCGTCGCCGTGACCACCGCGGCCAGGGGCATCAGCGGCGGCTCGAACGCCGTTGCCGTGTCCGTGGCGGGTGGTTCCGGCGGGCTGCTGCCCGACATGGAGCACGCGCAGGCAGCCGCAGCCCTCATCGGGGAGATCGGCGCAACCTGGAACCGCCGCGTGGCGTGCGTGCCGGTGATGCGCGACGTGCCGGTTGCCGGTGTGGCAGGCCACGCCCTCGAGGTGCGCGCCGCACTCGGCGTGCTTGCGGGCAGCGGTAATGCGGCCCTTGCCAACGCCGCGTGCGCGCTCGCGCATGCTGCGCTCGGTGCCGCCGGCGAGGAGATCGCCCTGTCCGGGGTGCGCGCCATCCTCGATGATGGGCGTGCGGCGGCCGCCGCCGAGAGGTGGATCGCGGGGCAGGGAGGGGACGCCGCCGTGCTGTCCGATGTCGGCCGCCTTCCGCAGTCCAGGCTGCGGCCGGTGCTCGAAGCGGTGGACGCAGGCATGGTGCAGCCCATGGACTGCGCCCTCATCGGTCGCGCGGCCCGCTGGCTGGGTGCCGGCCGCCTCGACCCGGGGCAGGTCATCGATCCTTCCGTGGGGGTCGAGGTTCTCGTGCGACCCGGGGCGAGCGTGGCGGCCGGGGACGTGCTGGCCGTGGTGCATGCCTCCGACGACTGGCTCGCGCGCCGGGCGCTCGAGATGCTGGGTTCGGCCATCACCGTGGCGGCCTGATGCCCGAGCTCCCCGAGGTCGAGACCATCCGCAGGCAACTCTCGGAGCACGTACGCGGCCGCACGATCACCGATGTCGAGGTTCTCGACCCGCTGCTCGTGGACCCGCTTGATCCGCGTGACTTCGAGCAGCGGGTGATGGGGCGCAGCATCAGCGCCCTCGAGCGCACGGGCAAGTACCTCTTCGTGGAACTGGACCACGGGGAGGCCCTGGCCCTGCACCTGCGCATGACCGGGCAGCTGCTCTGGAGCCCCGCGGAGCCCGACGAAGCGGTTCCGCACGCCCGCGCGGTGTTCCGCATCGACGACGGATCGGTCATCACCTTCGCCGACGTGCGGCGGTTCGGCAGGGCCTGGCTGCTGCCCCCGGGTCGTGCCGACCGTGAGCGCGCATGGGGCGGTCGCACCGGGGTGGATGCCATGTCCCCGCGGTTTACCGCGCATGGCCTGGGCCATTCGCTGTCCGGGCGCACCGCGGCCATCAAGGCACTCATCCTCGATCAGCGCATCGTGGCCGGGGTGGGCAACATCTACGCCGATGAGGCGCTGTTCCGCGCGCGCATCCACCCGCGGAGGCCGGGCGGTTCGCTGTCGCCTGCGGAGGTGTCGCGCCTTCACCGGGCCATTCGCGATCGCCTGCGCATGGGCATCTCGGTCGGTGGGGCGTCGTTCGACCGGTACCGTGACGCCCACGGCGGGCTCGGGGGCATGCAGGACCTCTTCCTCGTGCATCGCCGGCGCGGGGAGCCATGCCCGCGGTGCCGCACGACGATCGAGAAGGGCGTGGTGGCGCAGAGGGGCACCTACTGGTGCCCGCGCTGCCAGCCCGAGCCGGAGGTGGGGGAGTGCTGACGGATGTGGCGGGGATCCGCGTTGGGCACTGGACGGATGCCGCGGCCGGCACCGGCTGCACGGCGATCATCCTGCCCCAGGGAGCTCGGGGGGGCGTGGATGTGCGCGGTGGCGGCCCGGCATCGCGCGAGACCGACCTGCTGCGTCCCGAGGCCACGGTGCCACTGGTCAGCGCCATCGTGCTGAGCGGGGGCAGCGCGTTCGGGCTGGATGCGGCCTCCGGCGTGATGGCGTGGTGCGAGGAGCAGGGGCTCGGCGTGGACACCGGTATCGCCACGGTGCCCATCGTTGCCGCCGCGTCGCTGTTCGACCTGGGCATCACGGGCAATGCGCGTCGACCGGGCGCCGCGGATGGCAGGCTGGCCGCTGAGGTGGCCACCGACGGGCCGCATGAGGTGGGCAGCGTGGGTGCGGGTACCGGCGCGACCGTGGGGAAGTGCCACGGACGCGACCACTGGTGCAAGGGTGGCCTCGGTGCGGCCAGCGTCACGCTTGCCGGCGGCGCCACGGTGGCCGCGCTGGCGGTGGTGAATGCCTTCGGCGACGTGCTGGATGAGCACGGCCGTGTGATCGCCGGCGCATGGGAGGACGGCCGCGGGTTCGTGGACGCCCGCCACGAGATGCTGGACGGCGCAGCGCGCCATGCGCGACTGCAGGACATGTCGAACACCACCCTGTGCGTCGTGGCAACGGATGCGGCATTCGACAAGCCGGGGTGCACGCACCTTGCGCGGCAGGCCCACGCCGGGCTGGCACGCGCCATCGCTCCCTACGGCACCGCGCTCGACGGCGACATCGCCTTTGCGGTGTCGGTGGGTGACATCGATGTCAATCCCATCGTGGTGGGCAACGCTGCTGCTGAGGTCGCGGCCGCAGCGGCCCGGGACGCCGTGCGCAGCGCCACGTCGGTGCGCGGGGTGCCCACCGCGGCGGAACTGCTGGCGCGCTAGCCCAGGAGGGCGTCGAGCTCGCCGCGCTGGTCGAGCGCGGACAGCTGGTCCCAGCCGCCGATCACGTTGCCGTCGATGATGACCTGCGGGAACGTGTAGCCGCCGGTCTCCTCCACCAGGCGCTCACGGGCGCCGTGGTCGGATCGACTGATGAAGACCTCGTCGTACTGGACCCCGCGCTGGTCGAGGAACGCCTTGGCCCGCATGCAGAACGGGCACGACTCGGTGGTGTAGACGGTGACCTGTGCCATGCCCGGCAGGGTAGGCGATCCGGTGCGGGTGCGACACTCCTGCGGTGGCCACGATCGACACCGAGGCCGTGGTGCTGCGAACGCTGCGCTACGGCGAGTCCGACGCCATCCTGGCGCTGCTCACGCCGGGCCTCGGCCGGGTGTCTGCCATCGCCAAGGGCGCGCGCAAGCCCACCTCGAAGCAGGGCGGTCGCCTTCAGCCGGGCGTGCGGCTGCTCGCCACGGTGGTGGAGGGCAGGGGAGACCTCCTGACGCTGCGCAGCACGCAGGTGGTGGACGCCGGCGCGGGCCTGTGGATGGATGGCTACCGCCTGCGTGCGGCCAGTTGCGTGCTGGAGGCCGCCCTGCGGGTGGTGCCCGAGCACGAGGAGGCCGAGGCGGCCTACAACCTGGTCACCAGGGCCCTCGCGCTGATCGCCCATGAGCAGCCACGCGAGGGCGAGCCCCGCCTCGATCCCTACGTGCTGGGCACCCAGGCCAAGCTGCTCGCGGCGTCCGGCCTCGTGCCCCATCTGGCGTCGTGCGCCGCATGCGGCGGCCCCCCGCCGCTCGTGGGGTTCTCGGCCACCGCGGGCGGGGGCGTATGCGCGGCCTGCATCGTCGGGTCGGGGGCGGAGCGGCTCGACCCGCAGGCAGCCGATGCCCTGGTGGCACTGCTCGGGCGGCCCCTCGCCGATGCGCCCGCGGCCGTGGAGGCGGGCGGTGGGGCGGGAGCCGAGCGCCTGATCGCCCTCATGCTGCGCGAGCACCTCGGGGTCACGCTGAAGTCGGGGACGCCGCTGTAGGTTCGCCCCGCGGGGTCACCACCCCACGGAGATGACCGCGACGGCCACGAGGATCGCGCCCTCGAGGCCGTCGTCGCCGATGAGGCCGTTGGGCTGGCGGTGTCCGCCGTCCACGGCGCGCACGGTCACCTGCCCGTAGGGAAAGCGACCCCTCACTGTTTCGAGGTTCACCCGCTCCGGCCCCGGCACCGCGATGGTGGCCTCCACCCGCATGTTGGCCCGATCACCGTCCGGCAGCAGGTCACGCATGCCGGGGAAGAGCACCCGGCGGATGGTGTCCTCCACGGCGCGCAGGGCCGCCTTGGTGGCGTCATCCCCGGTGAGGTCCACGCCGATGCCGGTCTCGACGATGAGCGGGAAAACCGAGTCGGTCATCGCGAGCCCTCCGGCAGCAGCGAGGCGTCGATCGCGGACGAGCCGGATGCGTCGCCCTTCAGCAGGCCGTTGTCGCGCATCCAGGTGGCCAGGGCATCCCACTGCGCGGCGTCCATGCGCAGGGGTGCGCTGCCCTCCGGCACGAGCGCCGGGATGGTGTCGCTCACCTGCGCCGGGAGCACGGCCCTGGCGATGTCGGGGTTGGCCTCCTCGAGCGCCGCCACGGCGGCGCTGGCGTCCTTCGTGGCGGCATCCGTGCCGCTGGCGATGCCGGCGAGGGCAGCGCGGATGGCGACAGACTTCTGCGGGTCGGACAGGTTGTCCTCGGAGGTCACGATGACCAGTTCGTCGTAGCGCGGCACGCCGTGGTCGTCGAGCCTCATGGTGGTGACCGGCACGTCCTTCATGCGCAGGTCGGGACCCTCGATGTTCCAGTAGGCGCCGATGACGGCGTCCACCTTGCCGGCGGCCAGCGCCGGGGCCAGGCTGTAGCCCACCACCTTGGTCTCCACCTTGGATGGGTCACCGCCGTCGGCCTTCACCACCGTGTCGAGCAGCGCCCTGTCACTGGGCACGCCCGCGATCCCCACCACCTTGCCCTCGAGATCGCGCGGGCGCTCGATGCCACGGTCGCTGCGGGCCATGATCGAGTTGAGCGGCACCTGGGCAACGGCCCCCACGGCCTTGACCGGCACGCCCTTGGCGCGCGCGATCAGCAGCTCGGGTGCATACGTGATGGCGAGGTCCTTCTTGCCCGCGGCTACCGAGGTGAGGGTGGTCGTGGGATCACTGGGCACCGACGCGGTGATCTTCGCTCCGGCGGCCTTGTCCAGCCCCTTCGTCGTGGCCATGTAGATGCCCGCGTGGTCGGCGTTGGGGAACCAGTCCAGCGCGAGGGACACGGGCTGCACGGCCACGGTGCCGGTCGAGGACCCTGCGGTGTCCGTGCTCGTGGTGTCGCTGCCGCATCCCGCGAGCACGGCCGGCAGCAGGGCCACGGCTGCGGCCGTGGTGATCAGGGGCTTTCTGAACTGCACTGGGTCCTCCGGTTGGTCGTCGTGGTGGGGGACACTCCGCGCCGGGTGGAACGGCGTGTCCATGGGAGTGCGATGGCCTCGACGAGCACGACGAGGCCGAACAGGGCAAGGCCGATGAGGGCGAGCATCGCCACGCCGGCGAACGTGAGGGGCGTCTCGAACTGGCCGGCGGTAAGGCGCGTGAGCGCACCGAGTCCCCGGTCGCTGGCCACGAGTTCCCCCACCACCGCGCCCGACACCACGAACACCGCCGCCAGGCGGATGCCCGTGAAGAGGCGGGGAAGGGCCGCGGGCATGCGCACGTGCCGCCAGGTCCATCCCTCGGTGGCGCCCAGGCCCCGGGCGGCGCGCACGAGGTCGGGGTCGGTGGCGCGTAGGCCATCCACGCCCGCCACGACAATCGGGAAGATGCTCATGAGCACGGCGAGGATGAGGATCGCCGCGAAGGCGGGGAACCACAGCACGAGCAGGGGCGCGAGGGCCACCAGCGGGATGACCTGGCTCACGATCACCCACGGGTAGAGGGCGAGCCATGCCAGGCGGCTGCGGGCGATCGCATAGGCGAGAAGCGACCCGATGCCCACGGCGAGCAGCAGCCCGATCATGGCGATGACCACGGTCCACTGCGCGTGGAACCACAGGCGGTCCCGGGCGTCCCAGGCGGCGACCGCAACGGCGCCGGGCGCAGGCAGCATCCACTCCCGGGGCGAGAACACCCACGTGGAGAGCTGCCACCCGCCGATCACCAGAAGCGGCAGGGCCACCACCAGGGCAATGCGACCAGCCCGCGCCGCGGCGCTCATGCCAGGGCCCCCGCGGTGCGCAGGGCATCGAGGGCGCGCCCGGCGGCCTCCGCCGGGTTGGCCGGGTCCACGTGCACCTCCGACACCATGCGCATCGGGCGGGGGCCGCACACGAGCACCCGGCGGGCGAGCGTCACCGCCTCGCTGATGTCATGAGTGACCAGCACGATCGTGGGCCCCTCATCGCGGTGCAGGCCCATGAGAACGTCGTGCATCCCGGTGCGTGTGAGCGCGTCCAGCGCACCGAAGGGCTCGTCGAGCAGCCACGTGGACCTGCCGCTGATGAGCGTGCGCGCAAGGGCGCCCCGCTGCCGCATGCCCCCGGACAGCGCGTGCGGATAGTGGTCGCCGAAGCCGTCGAGACCCAGTCGCACCAGCGCACGCCGCGCGCGCGTGGTGGCATCGGCAGGGGATGAGCCGGACAGGCGTGCGCCCATCGCCACGTTCTCGCTCAGGGTGAGCCATGGCATGAGTGCGTCGCGCTGGGGCATGAGGGCCACATCGGCGCCCGCTGCCACCGTTCCGGAGTCGAGCGGCACGAGGCCGGCGATGGCGTCGAGCAGCGTGCTCTTGCCGCAGCCCGAGGGGCCGATGATGGCCGTGACCTCACCTGCGGGTGCGTGCAGGTCGACCCCGCCCAGCACCTCCACGGGACGGTCATCGCCGAGCGACAGGCGGGCTGCGCATACCTCTATCGCGTGCCGCTGGGGCACCGTGCACTCCCTTCGCTGGCATTACCCAGATCAGGTTCAGAGGGTCGAGGCCGAAGTGCCTCCTCTCAGCCGCTGTGCGGCTCCCCTGTTGATGGCAACGTATCAGCCGCGGTACGTCAGCCCGGCCGAACCTCCACCAGCTCGATGCGGTAGCCATCGGGGTCGCGGATGAAGCAGATGGTGGACCCTCCCGGGCGCGACGCATACGGCGGCTTCTCGGGTGTGATGCCCTTTGCGGCGAGGTCGTCGAGCTCGGCCTGCATGTCGTCCACCGACAGGGCGATATGGCCGTAGGCCTCTCCGAGCTCGTATGGCTCGGTGCGGCCGTCGTTGAGCGTGAGCTCCAGGCGCTCGCCGTCGCCCGGCAGGGCCAGGAAGATCACCGTGGCGGTGTCCCCGCCCACGCGCTTTCGGCTGGTCTCCCGGAACCCGAGCTTCCCGTAGAAGTCGAGCGAGCGCTCCTCGTGGAGGATGCGCAGCATGGTGTGGATGAGTGCGCGTGGCACGCAGGACCCCCTCGGCATTTCGTGCGGTCGGGTCAGGCTAGCCCGGGGTGGCGGCAAACGTGGAGGGGCGGCGCGAACGCCGCCCCTCCAAGCCCCGCGTCCCGGCCGCGGGGCCTCGGCATCACCGCTCCCTGTCCCATGGCGGTGATGGGTTCACCCTATGCACGGGTGGCCGCCGGCTGTTGGGCCCCGGTGCCAGAGGTCGCACCGCGTCGTTTCGCCATCGGTACATGCGCGGTGCGGCCTAGCATTGGCGGTGATGGAGCCCGCGAACTACACGATCTCCGACGCGCATCCCCCCACGGGTGACCAGCCCCGCGCCATCGCGGCAATCGAGGAGGGGCTCGCCGCGGGCGAGCGGTTCCAGACGCTCCTCGGCGTGACCGGGTCGGGCAAGACCTTCACGATGGCCAACATCATCGCCGAGTCCGGGCGCCCTGCGCTGGTGATCGCCCACAACAAGACCCTGGCCGCGCAGCTGTGCAACGAGTTCCGTGAGTACCTGCCGGGCGCGGCCGTGGAGTACTTCGTCTCCTATTACGACTACTACCAGCCCGAGGCGTACATCGCGTCCAGCGACACGTACATCGAGAAGGACGCCTCGATCAACGACGAGATCGACCGGCTTCGGCACGCCGCCACCGCCGCGCTCCTCACTCGGCGGGACGTGGTGATCGTGGCCTCGGTCTCATGCATCTACGGGATGGGCTCGCCCGAGCGCTATGCCGAGCGGCTCGTGATGCTCGAGGCGGGCGCCCAGGTGTCGCGCGAGGAGATCTTCCGGCGGCTGGTGGAGGTTCAGTACCAGCGCAACGACATGGTGCTCGAGCGTGGGCGCTTCCGGGCGCGCGGCGATGTGTTCGAGATCCAGCCGGTCAATGCCGAGACCGCCTACAGGGTGTCGATGTTCGGCGACGAGATCGAGTCGATCACGCACTTCCACCCGGTGACCGGCGAGGTGTTCGGCGACCTCCAGTACGCCGCCATCTACCCGGCCACCCACTACGTGACCCCCATGGACACCCTCGAGCGGGCGGTCAGCGAGATCAAGGCCGAGATGGAGGAGCGCTGCGCGTTGTTCGACGCCCAGGGCAAGCTGGTGGAGAGCCACCGGCTGCGCCAGCGCACCGAGTACGACATGGAGATGCTGCGCGAGGTGGGGTTCTGCTCCGGCATCGAGAACTACTCGCGCATCCTCGACGGCCGCAGCCCCGGCGAGCCCCCGGCGACGCTGCTCGACTTCTTCCCGCCGGACTTCCTGTGCTTCATTGATGAATCGCACAACACCGTGCCGCAGGTCCGTGGCATGTACGAGGGCGACCGCTCGCGCAAGATGGCCCTGATCGAGCACGGGTTCCGCCTGCCGTCGGCCGCCGACAACCGGCCCATCAGGCTCGAGGAATTCCTCGAGCGCGTGGGGCAGGTGGTGTTCGTGTCGGCCACCCCCGGCCAGTTCGAGCGCAGCAATTCATCGAGCATCGTGGAGCAGATCATCCGCCCCACCGGCCTGGTGGACCCCGAGGTCGACGTGCGGCCCACGCAGAACCAGGTGGACGACCTCATCTCCGAGGTGCGGGCGAGGGTGGAGGTGGACGAGCGGGTGCTGGTGACCACGCTCACCAAGCGCATGGCCGAGGACCTCACCGACTACCTGGTGGACGCCGGCATCAAGGCGCGGTACCTGCACTCCGACATCGACGCCATCGAGCGCATCCGCGTGGTGCGCGAGCTCCGCCTGGGGGAGTTCGACGTGCTGGTGGGCGTGAACCTGCTGCGCGAGGGCCTCGACCTGCCGGAGGTCACGCTCGTGGCGATCCTCGATGCCGACAAGGAGGGCTTCCTCCGCGGCCAGACCGCCCTCATCCAGACCATCGGCCGCGCGGCGCGAAACGTGAACGGCCGGGTGCTGATGTACGCCGACCGCGAGACCGAGGCCATGCGCGTGGCCATGGAGGAGACCAGCCGCAGGCGCGAGATACAGCGCGCGCACAACGAGGAGCACGGCATCACGCCGGCGTCCATCAGCAAGGGCGTGTCCGACATCGTGGAGTTCCTCGGGCTCACGAGCGGCGGGAGCCGCCGCAAGGGCAGGAAGGCGCACCAGGTTCCGGAGGGGGCGACCCCCGACGAGATCCGCCGCGTGATGGTCGAGGTGGAGCAGGAGATGCTGGTGGCGGCAGAGGAGCTGCGCTTCGAGCAGGCGGCCGAGATGCGGGATCGCCTCGCCGTACTTCGCGCGGAACTGGGCGAGGAGCCGGTGGGCGCGGGGAGCGGTGCCTGATGGCGGGCGACGAGCGCACGCCTCCCGACCCCGACATGGTCTTTCGGTCCCTGGCCGCGCCGGGGCTGGAGGAGGACGACATCTTCGCCGCCCTCCTCGGGCTGCCGGGCACGGGCGCATTCTGGGGCGATGGCCATCCATCGCCGTACCAGCCCACGGACGAGGAGTGGAGCGAGGACGCCGAGCGCCGCCGGCGTCGCGACGAGATCCTGCGCAAGTGGGCCGAGCAGGATGGCGACGGCACCCAGTAGTTGGGAATGATTCTCATTTAGGGTAGGCTCGCCACCATGACGCGCACACGCCTGATTCCGCTCATGGCCCTGGCCCTCGCCGTGATGGCCTCCCTGCTGCTGGTGGGCTGTGGCGGGGGAGCCGCCGACTCGTCGACCACCTCGGCCCCGGCCGATCGTCCGGTGATCGTGGCCACCACCTCGATTCTGGGTGCCGTGGTGGCAGAGGCGGTGGGGGACCGCGCCGAGGTGAAGGTGCTCATGCCCAACGGCAGCGACCCGCACGAGTGGAGGCCGTCCGCCCGGGATGTTGCCGAACTGCAGGGGGCCGACCTCATCGTGGAGAACGGCCTTGGCCTCGAGGAGGGCCTGACCAAGTCGATCGCACGCGCCCGCGAGGATGGCGTGCCGGTGTTCACCGCCACCGATCACGTGCGGGTGCGCAACGTGGGCAAGGAGGACGCGGGGCACGCCCACGACGGCCACGACCACGGCGGGCACGCCGATGAGGGTGCCGCCGACCCGCACTTCTGGACCGACCCCTCGCAGATGCGCGCCATGGTGCTGGCGCTGCCCGCCGCGGTCACGCGCGCGACCGGTGAGAACGTGTCGGCCACGGCCCGCCGCGAGGCGGCAGCGCTCGCGGCCCTCGACCGGCGCCTCGCTGCCCAGGCCAAGACCATTCCGCCGGACGCACGCACGCTGGTGACCGGTCACGAGTCGCTGGGGTACCTGGCCTCGCGGTACGGACTCGAGGTGGTGGGTGCCGTGACGCCGTCGCTGTCGTCGCAGGGGCAGGTGTCGGCGGCGCACCTGTCCGAGCTCTCCGAGGCCATGCGAGCCGCTGGCACGCGGGTGGTGTTCGCCGAGATGGGCACGCCCGAGCAGGTGGCCCAGGCGGTGTCCGATGAGGCCGGCGCCACGCTCGTGCAGTTGCCGAGTCATGCCCTGCCCGCCGATGGCTCCTACGCCACGTACGTGTCCGAGATGATGCGCCGCATCACCTCCGCGTTGTCCGGTACCGGCGGGCGGTAGCCGGTGGACGTGCTGTGGGACCCCTTCGTGCAGAGCGCCTTCATGCAGCGCGCCCTTTTGGCGGCCGTGCTGGTGGCCATCGCCACCGGCGTGGTGGGGACCCTCATGGTGCTGAGGGGCATGGCATTCCTGGGGGACGCCCTCGCGCACGGGGTGCTGCCCGGCATCGCGGCGGCCCTTCTCATCGGCATCCCGTCATTCATCGGGGCGCTCGTGGGTGCCGCCGTGATGATCGGGGGCGTGTCGGTGGTGTCCCGCCGCACCCGGTTGTCGAAGGATGTCGCCATCGGCCTGCTGTTCATCGGCATGCTCGCGCTGGGCGTGGTGCTGGTATCGCAGTCGTCGGAGTTCGCGGGCAGCCTCACGGACATCCTGTTCGGCGAGGTGCTCGGCGTCTCGTGGACGGCCATCATGTGGCAGGCCATCGTGGCCGCCGTGGTGGTGGTGCTCGCGTGGCTGCTGCGGCGGCCCTTCCTGCTCATGGCGATGGATCCCGACCAGGCCCGTGTGGCCGGGTATCCGGTGCGCGTGCTCGAGGCCGTGCTGCTCGGCATGATCGCGGTGACGGTGGTGGCCTCGTTCACCGTGGTGGGCACGCTGCTGGTGTTCGGCATGCTGCTCGCGCCGGCGGGCACCGCCGCGCTGCTCACGCGCCGCCTCGGGCCCATGATGGCCCTCTCGGCCGTCGTGGGAGCCATCAGCGCCTACGTCGGCCTCCTGCTCTCGTGGTATTACGACCTCGCCGCCGGCGCCATGATCGTGCTGGTGGCCATCACCATCTTCTTCGCGGTGCTGGTGGTTCAGTCGATGCTGCCGGCTCGCCGTCCGCATCCGGAGCACGCATGACCACGGCTGTCGAGTGCCGGCAGGCCTCGGTGGGCTACGACGGCCACTCGGTGGTTGCCGGCATCGACCTGTCGCTCGCCGCGGGCCAGTGGCTTGCCGTGGTGGGTACCAACGGATCGGGCAAGAGCACGTTGCTGCGCACCATCGCAGGGCTCCTCCCGGCGACTGGCGGCGAGGTGATGGTGCTGGGAGATGCGCCGGGCGCATCGGGCAAGCCGGTGTCGTACCTCTCGCAGTCGCACGAGCAGGGATTCCTGTTGCCCATCCGCTCGCGCGACGTGGTGCGCATGGGGCGGTGGCCCGCCAGGGGTCTCATGGGACGGCTGCGCGCCGACGACGAGGCGCTCGTGGACGAGGCCATGGATGCCCTGGGCATACGCGACCTCGCCTCAAAGCCCCTCGGCACCCTGTCGGGCGGACAATGCCAGCGTGTGCACCTTGCTCAGGCCGCCTGCCGCAGGGCCGACCTGCTCCTGCTCGACGAGCCCACGTCGGGGCTCGACGCCGCAAGCCGCGAGCGGTACCTGGCCCTGATGGACTCCGAGCGCGCGCGAGGCGCGGCCATCGTGAGCGCCACCCACGACGTGCGCGAGGCGCAGCGGGCCGACCTGGTGCTGCTGGTGGCAGAGCGCGTGGTGGCGTGCGGACCGCCAGACGACGTGCTGACGGCGGCGTCGCTGGCCGAGGCCTTCGGCGTGGTCATCTCGGATGCAACGGGCCCGGTGGTGATCGATCCGCACCATGGTCACGACCACCATCACGGGCCGGGCTCGCCGCACGTGCATGGCCCCGCGCCGGGCCACCAGCACGACCACTGATCGCGGCTGGCGTCGCGCGGCGTGGGGGTGGCGGTGCATACTGCCCCGGTGAGTTCCTCCCCGGCCACCCACCGGCCCACGTGGCAGCGCGTGATGATCATCATCGGCACGCTTGCCCTCACATTGGTGCTGCCCGCCGTGCTGGCAGGGGTGCTGGCGGGGTCCCAGGCGGCGCTGGCCGTGGTGCTGGGTGAGATGGGTGCGCTTGCGGGCGCCACGCGCAGCGGGTGGAAGCGCATGGCGCGTGCGGTGCCCGTGCTCGCGGTGGTCACCGGCGTGGCCGCATTCGCGGGCTTTGGATGGGGCTGGGTTGGCGTGATGGCGGTGGTCGGCGCGATCGCCGGCATCGGCCTGCCACACGGCTATACGTCTGCGCTGCTGTTCTGCGCGATGCCCGCGGTGTTCATGCTGGATGGCCTCGTTGCGTGGAAGGCCGTACTCGTGGGCGTGTTCGGCGGCCTGGCGGCCATCATCGGCGTGCTGCTCGCGCGCCACCTGGGTGTCAAGCCCACGCTGCCGGTTCGCAAGGACGCGGAGCACATGGAGTGGCTGTTCGGCCCGGTGGTGCTCGTAATGATGGGCGGGGGCGCGGCCATCGCCGTGGGCAGCGGGATCCCCCACGGCTATTGGATCGTGCTCACCCTCATCGTGGTGGGCGCGGCCCTCGCGGCCGGGGATACCAAGCGAAACCGCGAGCGGCTCATCGGCAATATCGGCGGGCTGGCCATCACGATTCCGCTGTCGTTCGCGCCCATGCCCGCGTGGGCGTTCTACATCTGCGCGTTCGTGTTGCTGGTGGTGTCGTTCACCTTCCTGTCCAAGCGATACTGGCTATACGCGCTGCTTGAGAGCGCGGCGGTGGTGCTGCTGGTGTCGGCGGGGCAGACGGGCAGCGCCATTGCGCAAACCGGCGAGGCGCGGGCGGGCGCCACGCTCATCGGGTGCGCCATCGTGGCCGTGCTGGTCGTGCTGATGCGGTTCGT
>JBIIJJ010000130.1:0-5024 GCA_044233875.1 Miltoncostaeaceae bacterium
CGAAGGTGAAGGCCCTCGCGCAGAGGGTGATCACCGCACAGAAGCGTGAGATCGCGCAGATGACCTCGTGGTACCGGGCCCTCTATGGAGAGGACGTCCCACCCATCGATGAGCAGAACCTGGAGATGGGGGCGATGATGGGAATGAGCGGCATGTCCCCTGAGGCCATCACGGGTGCGGCCAACCCCGACCAGGCCTTCCTGCGCATGATGATCCCGCACCACGCCGGGGCGCTGCTCATGGCCGACATGGTGCTGAACGGAACGCCGAATGCCGATGTGAAGAAGCTGGCCGAGACGATCATCGCCGACCAGGCGGAGGAGATCGCCGAGATGCAGGAGATGAGAACAGCGTCCTGAGGCGCTGGGCGCGCCCCGTGCAGGTGACGTGCGCCCTACTCGGTTGGGGCCAGATGCTCCCGGCAGGCGGCCTCGTGGCCCGCGTTGGAAATGCCCTGCAGGCTTACCTCGGCCGGCCATGCGCCCGGGTCGGGGCCGTGGTCGCCCTCGGGGCGGGTGATCACCGCCTGCCAGCGGTCGGCCGAGCATGACCAGCCGTCCTCTGCGAAGTCGTTGAGGAGGTCATGGAGGATGTCCGGCGGGCCGAGCAGCAGGTAACTCTTCGACATGCCGCACAGGGTAGGGTGCCGAGCCGTGACTGAGGCCCGCCACAGGTCGTTCACCGGCGAGATCGCCATGCTGTTCGAGGATGTCGACCGCTACCGCGGCCGCCTGCTGCTCATCACCCTCGACACGGAGATCCCGCTCGAGCTCAACACCTTCGAGGTGGAGGGCGAGCTGGCCGACCGCATGGCCCCGGTGCTCGAGGAGGGGCAGGTCGTGCGACTCGACTGCCGCGGCGAGATCCAGGAGGTCGTCTCGCCCGAGAGCATCGAGACCTCCGACAAGACCGTGGCCATCGTGCTGCACATCGAGGTGCTGGAGCAGGCGTGATCTCGGAGCGCGTCACGATCGGCGGCGATGGCCCGCCGCTCGCCGCCGAGATGCTGCGCCCGGATGCCGGCACCCCCCTCGCGGGGGTGGTGGTGTGCCATCCGCATCCCATGTACGGCGGAACCCGCGAGAGCCATGTGGTGCGGGCGGTGGCACGGGCGCTGGTGGCCGAGCGCATGGCCGCGCTCACCTTCGACTTCCGGGGGGCGGGGGAGAGCGCCGGCGAGTCGATGGCCGACCACACCGAGTGGATGGACGCCGTGCGGGCGCTCGACACCCTGGAGGATTCCCTGCCGCCCGGCACGCCCATGGCCATCTGCGGTTACTCCTTCGGTGCATGGGTCGCGCTGCACGTGGGGTCCATGGACCCGCGCGTGCGCGCCGTCGCGGCGATCGCCCCGGGGGCCTCCCTGCCCACCGACATGGGCGGCAGGCCAGTGGGCGTTGCGCACCCCGAGCACGACCACATCACCCCGGTGGAGGTGATCGCCGACTGGATGGCCTCGGTGGGCGGGGGAGAGCTGGCGGTGGTGCATGGGGCCGACCACTACCTGCGGGATGAAGCCGGTGACGTTGCGCGGCAGATCGCGGTATTCCTGGCCCGCGCCCTCGCGGGCGGGTCGCCATTAGAGTCCGGCGCATGACGAATCCGAACCCGTACCAGCAGCCCTCCGACCCCGCCAAGCGCAAGAGCGCGGTCATGACCGACGGCCCCGATCGCGCGCCCGCCCGCGCCATGCTCAAGGCCATCGGCTTCGACGACGAGGCGCTGGCCAAGCCCATCGTGGGGGTGGCCACCACGTGGATCGAGACCATGCCGTGCAACATCAACCAGCGCGACCTGGCCAAGCACGTGAAGGTGGGCATCCAGAAGGCCGGCGGAACCGCGATGGAGTTCAACACCGTCAGCGTGAGCGACGGCGTGTCCATGGGCACCGAGGGCATGAAGGCTTCGCTCATCAGCCGCGAGGTCATCGCCGACAGCATCGAGCTGGTGTGCCGCGGCCACTCATTTGACGCCGTGGTGTGCCTGGTCGGGTGTGACAAGACCATTCCGGGCGCCGTCATGGCGCTGGGCCGTCTGGGCATCCCCGGCATCGTGCTCTACAACGGCTCCATCGCCGCCGGCCACTACCACGGGCGCGACCTCACGGTGCAGGACGTCTTCGAGGCCGTGGGCGCTCACGCCGCGGGCAAGATCGACGACGACGAGCTGCTGGCCGTGGAGAACGTGGCATGCCCGGGCGCCGGTGCCTGCGGCGGTCAGTTCACGGCCAACACCATGTCGATGGTGTGCGAGTTCCTGGGCCTGGCGCCCGCCGAGCTCAACGGCATTCCCGCCACCGACCCCGACAAGGGCAAGGCCGCCGAGGAGGTGGGGAAGATGATCATGCGCCTCGTGCGCGAGAACATCACCCCGGCCGACATCGTCGACCGCCGCGCCATCGACAACGCCGTGGCCTCGGTGGCCGCCACGGGTGGCTCCACGAACGCGGTCATGCACCTCATCGCCATCGCGCGTGAGTTCGGCATCCCGTTCACCATCGACGAGTTCGACACCATCGCCGAGCGCACGCCCATCGTGGCCGACATCAAGCCCGGCGGGAAGTACGTGGCGGTGGACCTCTTCAACGCCGGCGGCCCCGGCCTGGTGATGCGCGAGCTGCTGAAGCAGGGGAAGATCGACGGCACCGCCCCCACCGTGGATGGCCGCACCCTGCAGCAGATCGCCGACGAGGTGAAGGAGGCCCCGGGCCAGAAAGTGGTGGTGCCCATCGAGACGCCGCTCAAGGCCACCGGCGGCCTGGCGATCCTGCATGGCAACCTCTCGCCCGAGGGCAGCGTGGTGAAGCTTGCCGGGCATGAGCGGCTGCTGCACCGCGGCCCCGCCCGCATCTTCGAGCGCGAGGAGGAGGCCTTCGCCGCGGTGAAGGCCGGTGGCATCGTGCCGGGCGACGTGGTGGTCATCCGATACGAGGGCCCCGCAGGCGGCCCCGGCATGCGCGAGATGCTGCACGTGACCGCCGCCATCGTCGGCGAGGGCATCGGCGAGGAGGTGGCCCTCATCACCGACGGCCGCTTCAGCGGCGCCACCCACGGCCTGATGGTGGGGCACGTGGCGCCCGAGGCCTTCCGCGGCGGGCCCATCGCGGCGCTGCGCGAGGGCGACATCGTGGTGCTCGACGTCGAGAAGCGCGAGCTCAACGTGGAGCTCACCGATGAGGAGATCGCCGAGCGCATGCGGGGCTGGAGCCCGCCGCCGCCCAACTACACCACCGGCGTGCTGGCCAAGTATGCCGCCCTGGTGTCGTCGGCCAGCGAGGGGGCCATCACCCGGCCGAATCTCTAGGGCGCCCTGCGGGCAGGCCGTGGCCCGAGTGATCCGCCGTGGTTGGTAAGGTCCTGCCCGCCGGCACCGGGAGGCGCGCTGGGGCGTAGCCAAGTGGTAAGGCAGCGGGTTTTGGTCCCGCGATCGGGGGTTCGAATCCTCCCGCCCCAACCAGGCGAAAAGGGCTGAAGCAGCAAGATGAGCGTCGGAGCGATCGTCCTTGCCGCGGGTCATGGCACCCGCATGCGGTCCCGCCTTCCCAAAGTGCTTCACCCCATCGCGGGCCGGCCCATGATCCTCTGGGCGCTCGACGCCCTGGGTGGCATCGACCCCGCCTCGGTGGTGGTGGTGCTCGGGCCCGAGGGCGACGAGGTCAAGCCCGCGCTGCCCGCCGGCATGCGCACGGGCCTGCAGGAGGTTCGGGACGGCACCGGCGGGGCCACGCGAATCGGCCTCGAGGTGCTCGATCCCGCGGTCGGGACCGTGGTGGTGATGTGCGGCGACACGCCGCTGGTGGACCCCGCCCTGATCGATGCCCTCGTGGCCGATCACCAGCGGGCGGGCCGCGCTGCCACCATGGTCACCGCGATCCTCGACGACGGCGGTTCATACGGCCGCGTGATCCGCGACCACCGCGGCGTGCGCGTGGTGGAGGCCCGCGACGCCGACCAGGACCAGCTGGCGGTGCGCGAGATAAACGCGGGCCTGTTCGCCTTCGACCGCGCTGCCCTGGCCACCGCCCTCGAGGGCGTGGGCACCGACAACGCGCAGGGCGAGGTGTACCTGCCCGACGTGCTGCCCATCATCCAGGGCGAGGTGGGGGCCATGGTGGCGCCCGACGCCTCGGTCGTGCACGGCATCAACACCCGCGCCGACCTCGCCGAGTGCGAGGCCATCATCCAGGCGCGGCTGCGCCACGCGCTGATGGTGGAGGGCGTCACCATGCCCGACCCCTCACGCGTGCTGGTTGACGCCGGCGTGACGGTGGGGCAGGACACCACGCTGTGGCCCGGCACCGTGCTGCGCGGCGCCACCACGATCGGCGAGGGCTGCGAGATCGGCCCCGACGTGCTCATCGACCACTCCTCGGTGGGCGACGGCACCACGGTGGTGAGCGCCCATGTGCTGTCGTCACGGGTCGGCCGCGGATGCACCGTGGGGCCCTTCGCCTACCTTCGCCCGGGCGTGACCATGGAGGACGGCAGCAAGGCCGGCACCTACGTGGAGATGAAGAACACCCGCCTGGGCGAACGTTCGAAGGTGCCGCACCTGTCGTACATGGGCGACGCCGACATCGGCGCCGACACCAACATCGGCGCCGGCAACATCACCGCCAACTACGACGGCTTCCGCAAGCACTCCACCACCGTGGGGTCGGGGGTCAAGACCGGCAGCGACTGCGTGCTGGTGGCTCCGGTGACCATCGGCGACAAGGCGATGACCGGTGCCGGTTCCATCATCACCGGCAACGTGCCGGAGGGCGCGCTGGGAATCGCCCGCGCGCGGCAGGAGAACATCGAGGGATTCACCGCGAAGGCCGAGGCACGCGCCAAGCGCGCCAAGGACAAAGACTCCGAGGCGGGAGACGCCTAGTGGGAACCAAGAGCATCGACCGCGACGACTCCAAGCGGCTCATGGTGTTTGCCGGCACGTCGAGCAAGGCGCTGGGCCAGCGCATCGCCGACCGCCTGGGCATCGAGCTCGGCGACGTGGTGATCAAGCAGTTCTCCGACGGCGAGGTG
>JBIIJJ010000131.1:0-5007 GCA_044233875.1 Miltoncostaeaceae bacterium
TTCCCGCTCGGGCCCACCAATTCGCCCAGCGCCATCGCATCGGCATTCGGGCAGCTGTGGTTGCCCGACACCACCACGGGCAGCGGCCAGCTGAGCACGGTTGACCCCACCACGGGCGCCGTCACTGCGCAGTACACGCCCGTGGGCGCCCCGCGTGGCAGCGCCATCCTGGCGCAGGGGAACTACGTGTGGATCGGCGGCCCCCGCAATCAGGGTGCGCGGGTCATCGCCGTTGACCAGACGGGCACCACGCGCCTCACGTTCAACGGCCCCGTGAAGAGCAGCCTCGCGTGGGGCGGCTATCCGGGTGTGGGCCTCGCGTATGGCGCAGGCGCCATTTGGGTGTCCGACCTGAACGCCAACCGCGTGTACGCCATCTCGCCCACGACCGGACGACTCATCCGCACGATAACCGTGAACGCGCCACGTGCAGTCGCCGTCTCGGGCACGACCGTGTGGGTGACCAACTCGCGTGCCCTGCAGGTGACGATGTTCAACGCGTCCACCGGCAAGCGCGTGGCGGTGGGCAGCGCAAAGACCGACCCCGGTGTCATGGCGGCGGCCAACGGCACGATGTGGGTATTCGGCGAGGGCATCATCACGGGCTTCAGCCTCAAGACCCTCAAGCAGACGACCACCGTGCGGATCCCCCGACCCGCCGGGAGTGGCTGGGCCGGGGTGGTCAACGTGGGCGGAACGCTCTGGTTGTCGAACTACGTCGCCTCGGTGATGGCCTTCAGCCCGGCCACGCGTTCAGTGACGACCCAGGGCGTGTGGAGCAACAGCGACTTCGCGGGCGGCATCGCAGCCGCCAACGGGTCGCTGTGGGTTGCGGACGGCAGCACCTATGCGTTCCCGCTCGGGTTCGGCGTCACCCGCATCACGCCGACGCCCGCACCCGCGGCGTAACGCCCTAGACCGGCAACCTGGGGCGGTCGGGGTTCTCGGCCTCCTTGGGGTCGCGATCCCACCCGTGCCAGCGGTCCACGCGAACGCGCACCGATATGCGCGGGTGCGCCGTGCGTGGATAGGGCTTACCCGTGTACATCTGGCTGAGTCCGTCGATGTCGGCGCGGTCGACGTCCTCATAGATCTCCTCGACCACGCCGATCAGGCTCACCTGGCGGTAGAAGGTCTCCGGGTCGATGCAGGTGAACGCCACGCGGCCATCGCGCGCCAGCCACGCGAGGCGTGGACGCACGTCGTCCATGTTCACGAGCACGCGGTCATCGCCCAGCCACCGGTACCAGATGGCCGTTGTGTGCGGTGATCCGTCCGGCCGCAGCACGGCCATCACGCAGAGGTTGGGGCGGTCGAGGAAGTCGGCGATCGCCTGGGGCACGGGGGCATGGGGCATAGGGGGTTCCTACCACACGGGATGACGGGCACCATGTACGCGTGGACGCCCACGCCATCTCCCTTCTCGAGTTGCCGGCCATCAGGGATCGGCTCGCCGGCCTCGCCGCCTTCGAGGGCGGTGCCGCGCTCGCGCGTGACCTCGAGCCATCGTCCGACGTGCGGGAGGTCGCCCGCCTGCGCGACATCACCCGTGAGGCCGGCGTGCTGTGGGAGCTCGGGCTGAACGGCCCGGGCGGTGCGCACGACGTGAGGCCCGACGTGATCGATGCCCGCCGGGGGGCGCCGCTGGAGATCGCGGCGTTCGAGCGCATCCGGGCAACCTGCGAGGTGGCGGGGGAGATGCGCGAGGCGGTGCTCGAGCACGCTGAGGCGGTGCCGCTCATCGCCGACGTCGCCGACATGATCGACGCCGGGGCGATGCAGCGCGTGGCAACACGCCTCGACGGCGCGCTCGATGGCCGCGGCGGCATCCGCGACGACGCCTCGTCGGGCCTGGCCCGGGCGCGTCGTGATGTGGCGGAACTCAGGCGGCAGGCGCAGGAGGCGCTGCGTGAGGTTGCGCAGGCCGTGAAGGCGCACCTCCAGGAGGGGTTCATCACGGAGCGATCGGGGCGTCCGGTGCTGGCGGTGAAGGCGTCGTCGCGTTCGGCGGTGCCGGGCATCGTGCACGACACCTCCGATTCCGGCGGCACGCTGTTCGTGGAGCCCCTTCCCGTGGTGGAGGCCAGCAATCGCGTGCGCGAGGCCGTGGCCCGCGAGCGCGAGGAACTCGCGGCGGTGCTGGCCGCGCTCCGCGCGCTCGTGGAGGACCACGGCCACGCCATCGACATCGCGGTGGACGCCCTCGCGGAGATCGACCTGCGCCTCGCGCGCGCATCGCTGTCGCGTGCGTGGCGCGGCACGCCCGTGGAGGAGGGGGAGCCCCTGCTCGCAGGCGCACGCCACCCGCTGCTCGATCCCGCCCGGGCGGTGCCCATCAACCTCGACCTCACGTCGATGCGCGCCCTGGTGGTGAGCGGCCCGAACACCGGCGGCAAGACCGTGTCGCTCAAGACGCTCGGCCTCTTCGCGCTTTTGCACCAGTGCGGCATCGAGCCACCGGCCGACCGCGTGCGGCTGCCGGTGTTCGACACCGTGCTCGCCGACATCGGCGACGAGCAGTCCATCGCCGAGAGCCTGTCCACGTTCTCCGCACACGTGCGCACGCTCGTGGGCGTGCTCGACGAGGCGGGGCCCCGCTCGCTCGTGCTGCTCGACGAGGTCGGCGCCGGCACCGATCCAACCGAGGGGGCGGCCATCGCCCAGGCCGTGCTCGGCGAGTTGCTCGACCGCGGCGCCCTGGTGCTGGCCACCACCCACTCACCCGAGGTCAAGTCGTGGGCGGTGGTCACCGACATGGCTGCCAACGCCGCGGTGGGCCTGGACCCCGACACCCTCGCGCCCACATACCGGCTTGCCGTGGGTGACCCCGGTGGCTCGCACGCCATCGGCATCGCCGAACGCCTCGGCATGCCGTCGGCGGTGCTCGAGCGTGCCCGGCAGGCGATGGGGGAGGAGCGCACGGCGCTCGCCGGGCTCACCGAGGAGGCCGAGCGCGCCCGCGCCGAGGCGGAGCGCGATCGTGCCGCCGCGGCCGAGGCCCGCGCCATCGCCGAGCGTGAGCGCCGCGAGGCCGATCGCCAGCGCGAGAAACTGCGCATGCGGGCCGACGAGGAGCGGGCGCGCATGCGCGCCGAGGCCGAGGCCGAGTTGGCCGAGCTCCGGCGCGACCTCGCGGCGCTGCGCGACGAGATCGCCGCGGGGCGCAAGCTGGAGGACCGCGACCGCCGCTCGGCCGATCGCCAGAAGGACCGCGACCGCCGCCTGGGCGCAGCGGATGACGCCGCCCGTCGGGCGGCCGACCGGCTATCCGGGCTCGCCGCTCCTGTCGCCCCCGAACGGGCGCCCGAGGTGGGGGAGCACGCCGTCGACCTCGCCCTGGGCGTACGCGGGGTGGTCATCTCGATCGAGGGAGATCACGCCGAGCTGCAGGGTCCGTCGGCGCGCGTGCGGGTGCCGCTCTCGCGCCTGGCCCCCGACTCCACGCCGGCTGCGACCGCCGCGCCTCCCCCGCGCGCCGAGGCGCGGCCCGTGCTCGCGGCCATCGCACCCCAGGTGGACGTGCGCGGCCAGCGTGCCGATGCCGCCCGCAGGGCGGTGCGCGATCACATCGACATGGCCGCCCAGGCGGGGCTCGATACGGTGCGGGTGATCCACGGGCGCGGCACCGGTGCCCTCAGGGCGGCGGTGGGCGAGGAGCTCGCCGCGCATCCGCTGGTGAAGTCGGCCGAGCTCGCCCCGGTGGGCGAGGGCGGCGACGGCGCCACGATCGTGAGCCTCTAGCGCGCTACCTGGCGAAGGAGGCGCACACCGGCCACTGGCCGGGGCCCCACTTCACGAACAGCACCGCGGCGCGGTAGTCCTGCTCGGCCTCGCTTGCGGCTGCGGGGTCGCCCGTGCCGCCCATGGCCTCCCATGTGGACTGCATGAACTGGTACTTGCCGCGGAACTGCCCCCCGCCGCCGATCGACCGGGGGTTGCCGCCCGATTCACACTGCGCGATGCGCTCGAGCACCGCACGCGATGGGCCACCCGCAACCGCCGGCCAGCGACCATTGCGCGGCGTGGTCGCGGTGCTGGCACCCGGGACGGCGGCTGCGGCCGCACGCTCGGCACGGCGCCGGTCGGCGCGACGCTCGCGCGCCTCGAGGCGCGCGAGTTGTGCACGCGCGCTTCTGAGCGCGGCGGCACGCTCTGCACGCAGGCCCACGATGCGCGCCCTCTGCGCTGCCGCCTGGTCCCGGGCGGACCGGGCGGCGGCGGCGTCGCGCTCGCGCGCGCGCTCGATCACTGCCACCTGTCGGCGGTCGGCCCGCAGGCGTGCCACCAGCGAGGCATCGGCCTGCGCGATGCGCTCAGAGGCCGATCGCTCCGACGCCAGTCCGGCCAGGCCGCCGGACGACAGCAGGGCGGCCACCAGCGGATCCTCATCACCCGCCCGGTAGATCTCGCGGAGGCGGCTCGCCAGCAGGGCCTGCCCCGCGCGGTGCGAGCGTGCACGCGCGTCGAGCCGGCGCTGCACATCGGCCAGTCGGCGCTCGGCGGAGTCGAGCCGGCGCTGTGCCTGCTGCTCGGCCCTGGTCGCGGCCGGAAGGGCGCGGTTCGCCTCGATCACCCGCTGCTCCAGCACCCTGATGCGCGAGCGCGTGGAATCGGCCCCCGGGACGGCTGCCGCGGTGGATACGGCCGTGAGCCCGATGAGGGACACGGCGGCGATGGCGAGTAGTGCGCGCATCGGATGAAGGAAGTTCGGCCGGCGGTTCAGGCGAACCGCCGGCCGGGCCATATTCGGCCCCGCGGGCGTCAGCCCTGCGGAAGCTCCCCGATGTTCTTCAGCACGCCGACCGTGGGGGCCATCGTGCGGAAAGCCTCGTCCTTCTGAAGGACGCCGACCACGAAAACGGGAAGGTCGGGGATCAGGCGGGCGAGGGTGGATGCCGCATCACGCGAGCGCGGGACGGCCTTGAAGCACGAGACGAGCACGGCGTCGACGCCGCCCTCCTCGCAACGCTTGAGCGGACCGGGCCAGAGGGGGTCGATGAGCTCGAC
>JBIIJJ010000132.1:0-4998 GCA_044233875.1 Miltoncostaeaceae bacterium
CCCTCAGGCCCAGCACCGCCATGGCGATGGATGCCCACACGATGAACGTGTTGGTGGTGATGGCCAGCACCGCCGCCACGGAGTCGATGGCGAAGATGAGGTCGCTCGACTCGATGGCCACCAGGGCCACCAGCAGCATGGTGGCGGCGCGCTTGCCGTTGATGCGCGTGAAGAACTTGTTGCCCTCGTAGCCGTCGGTCACGGGCATGAGCCGCCGGATGAGTCGCACCATCGGGTTGTTGTCGGGGTCCTTCGGCTGGTCATGCTTGAAGGCCATGTGCCAGCCGGTGTAGATCAGGAAGATGCCGAAGAGGTAGGCCGTCCAGAAGAAGGCCTCGAGCAGGCCCGACCCGACGAAGATGAACACCAGGCGCATCAGCAGCGCGCCGATGACGCCCCAGAACAGGACGCGATGCTGGTAGCGGTCGGGCACCGCGAAGTACCCGAAGATCAGCGCGAAGATGAAGACGTTGTCCACCGACAGCGCCTTCTCGATGAGGTACGCGGAGTAGTACGTGGCCGCTGCATCCCCGCCCTGCCACCACAGCATGATCAGGCCGAAGCCCAGGCCGGCAGCGATCCAGATGGCACTCCAGATGGCCGCCTCGCGGAACGACACCACGTGGTCATCACGGTGCATGAACAGGTCGATGGACAGCATGACCACGATGCCTCCACCAAGGGCGAACCACGCCCACAGCGGCACGGCAAAGTCCAGGGCCTCATTCACTCGTCATTCCTCCGCTCGATCAGGGGCTGTCGAGCCGAGGTCTCCCCCACCCGGAAGGCGGGCGGCGCGGCCGGAACCCTGCGGGGTTCGTAATGACGACCTGCGCCTGTGACGGGGTACTCCCCTAGGCGCGCCGCACGTTACTGGTTCTCGAGCAGTTCCTCTTCGGGAACGTCACGCCACACGCGCGCGGGCAGTCCGGCCACCAGCTTGCCGGCCGGGATGTCCTTGGTCACCAGGGCGCCGGCGGCCACGAAGGCCTCCTCGCCGATCTCGATGCCGGGCAGGATCACCACTCCGCCGCCGATGCGCGCGGCGCGCCGGATGGTGGCACCCATCAGCAGGCCGTGGCGGGCCTCGGTGCGGCCCATGAAGTTGTCGTTGGTGGTGGTGACGCAGGGGGCGATGAACACGTCGTCCTCCAGGGTGGAGAGGCGCGTGATGTACGAGTTGCTCTGGATGGAGCAGCGCGACCCGATGTTCACCTGGTTCTCGATGCACACCCCGCGGCCCACGCCGCAGTCGTCGCCGATGGTCACGTTCTCGCGCACGAAGGCCTGGTCGCCGATGACCGTGCGCGATCCGATGCTGCTGCCCGCGAACACCACGGCGCCGGAGCACACCGTGACGTTCTCGCCCAGCACCAGGCCGGGAAGGTCCTTCTTCTTGGCGGTCGAGCGGCTCGCGAGCTTGGGGGTCTTGCCCAGCACCACGTTGTCCTGGATCACGCAGCCGGCGCCGATGACCGTGCCGGAGTGGATCACCACATTGGCGCCGATCTCGACGTCATCGGCGATCTGCACCCCGTCGCCCAGCACAAGGTTCTCGCGGCTCATCGGGATGCCCCCTCCAGGGTGATGGGTCGGCCGCCCTCCGAGAGGGATCGGTCCATGGCCTCGAGCACGTCCACCGTGGCCAGGCCGGCCCAGGCGTCGGCGATGGGCGCCTGCCCCGTGCGGATGCAGTCGAGGAAGTGCTGGCACACCAGCCGCAGTGGCTCGGCGCCGTCGATCTTGGGGCTGAAGATGTCGCCCGAGCGCACCTGGATGTACTCGCCGTACTCGCCGGTGCGCGGCACGGGGCCCTTGTCGTACACGGTGATCTTGCGCTCGCTCTCCATGTCGTCGAACACCACCATGCGCTCCGAGCCGATCACCGTCATGCGGCGCATCTTGTGGGGGTCGAGCCACGACAGGTGGAGGTGGCCGATGACCCCGCTCTCGAAGAGGATGCGGCCGAAGACGACGTCCTCGACGCCCTCCTGCAGGTAGCAGGCGCCGGTGGCCGATACCTCCACGGCGCGCTCGCCCACGATGTGCAGCATCACGCTGATGTCGTGGGGCCCCAGGCTCCACAGGGCGTTCTCGTCCTTGCGCACGATGCCCAGGTTGAGCCGGTTGCCGTAGAGGTAGTGCACGTCGCCCAGGTGCCCGGTGTCGACCAGCTCCTTCACCTTGGTCACTCCGGGGTGCAGCACCAGCAGGTGGTCGACCATGCAGGTGACGCCCGCGGCCTGCGCGGCCTCGGCAACGGCGCGGGCATCGGCTGCGGTGAGCGCCAGCGGCTTCTCCACGAACACGTGCTTGCCGGCGGCGATGGCCTTGAGCGCCAGCGCGGCGTGCGTGGGCACCGGCGTGGCGATCACCACCGCGTCGGTGTCGGGGTCGGCCAGCACCTCGTCGAGGTTCGTGGTGAACCTCGTGCGCGGGAATGCCGAGCGGTGGCGGTCGAGCAGCCCCTCGTCGAGGTCGCAGGCCCAGCGCAGCTCGGAGCCCTCGATGCGGTCGAAGTTGCGGGCCAGGTTGGGCCCCCAGTACGACATTCCCACCACCGCCACGCGCATGGGGGTCACAGCGTCCACACGTTCTCCCCTCGCGGAACGGCATTGCGGAAGTCCACCACCAGCGGCGCGGTGTCGGCCACGTGCTGCCAGTCGATTCCCGAGTGCGCGGTGACCACCACCACGGCGTCGGATGCCGCCATGGCCTCGTCGGTCAGCTCCACGCTGCTCATGGGCACGTCGAGCCCGTGGCCGGGCTCGAGCTCAACCACGTGCGGGTCGTGGTACGTCACCTTCGCGCCGCGCTCGAGCAGCAGCGAGATCACCTTGAGCGCAGGGCTCTCGCGCATGTCGTTCACGTCGGCCTTGTAGGCCACGCCGATCACCAGCACGTTCGATCCCTTCAGCGCCTTCTCGTGCTCGTTCAGCGCGCGCGCGAGCTTGCTCACGCAGAAGTAGGGCATCTGCGAGTTGATCTTGCCGGCGAGCTCGATGAACTCGGTGTGGAAGTCGTACTCGCGGGCCTTCCACGTGAGGTAGAAGGGGTCGATCGGAATGCAGTGGCCACCCAGACCCGGGCCCGGACGGAAGGGCATGTAGCCGAAGGGCTTGGTCGCCGCGGCATCGATGACCTCCCACACGTCGACGCCCATGCGGTCGCAGAGCAGCGCGGTCTCGTTGACCAGCGCGATGTTCACGCTGCGGAAGACGTTCTCGAGGATCTTGGTCATCTCGGCCACTTCGGGCGTGGACACCGGCACCAGCGTGTCGAACGCCAGCCCATAGACCTCGAGCACCTTGTCGGTGCAGGCGGGGGTGAGGCCGCCCACCACCTTGGGCGTGGAGCGGGTGGTCCAGTCCTCGCGACCGGGGTCCACGCGCTCGGGGCTGAACGCCAGGTGGAAGTCGGTGCCGGCCACGAGGCCGTACTCCTCGAGCAGGGGCGCGAGCTCCTCGCGGGTGGTGCCGGGGTAGGTGGTGCTCTCGAGCACCACCAGCTGGCCCCTCTGCAGGCGCGGCGCGATGTCGCGGGCGGCGCCCAGCACCGCGCCCAGGTCCGGCTCGCGGTGCTCGTCGAGCGGCGTGGGCAGGCAGATGATGATGGCCTCGAGCGCCGAGAGCTCGTCCAGGTCGGTGCTCGCGCGCAGCATGCCCGACTGCACCACCGGGGCCAGGCGCTCCGACGGCACGTCCTCGATGTGCGAGATGCCGGCGTTGATGGCCGCCACCTTCTCGTCGACCACGTCGAGGCCGAGCACGGGCACGCCGGCCTCGGCGAACACCACGCCAAGCGGCAGCCCGACGTAGCCGAGGCCGATGACGCCGACGCGCGGCGTGGGGGCGGTCAACGGGGACCGCCGGGGATGTTCATTCTCGGCACAGGCAGCGGCGGTATCGTAGTCACTATGGCCGATGCGGCGCTTGCGGGGCTCCCCCGTATCGTGCGCGCGGACGACGAGATCAGGTGGCGTGGGCAGGTGCTCACGTCGCTCGGCCTCGCCGCCCTCTCGTACTGGATCATCCTCTGGTTGCTCGACGGCCCCGCCGATCCCCTGTTCGCGGGCGTCGTGGGCGGCACCGCGCTGCTGCTGGCGCTCGGCCTGGGCGCCATCACGAGCCGCCGCAGGTTCGCGCACGCCATGCTCACCCTCAGGCCACCCCGTTCCGTGGTGCACGAGACCCTGGCCGATGCCCGCGAGCGTCGCGTGCGGGCGGCCACCATCATGTTCCTGGGCGTGGGCACGCTGTTGCTGCTCGACACCCTGGTGAGCGAGGTAGGGGCCACCGCGGCGCTGGTGGCGGGCGCAGGAGTGGGCATCGGCATCATCGACCGGCTCGAGGCGCGGCGCTGGACGCAGGCCGAGGACGAGCGCGACTCGCGCATCTTCGTGATGATCCGCCCCAATGCCCTGATCTCCGGCATGGGCGCGAACGACGCTTACGAGCTGCCGCGCGCCCGCAGCCGCGATGACGACCCCGACCGGGACTTCCCCGGCACGTTCGTCTAGCGCCCGGGGTCACGGCGGCCCGGTAGAGTTACCCCTACCCCCGCCGTGACCTCCCTGGAGAAGAGATGAACCCCCTGCGCACCCTCTCGATCGCCGTTGCGGTTACCGCCGCCGCGGTCGTCGCCCCCGGCATCGCATCGGCTGCCATGCGGTACACGTCGCCCACAGGCAGCGGGGTCGCGTGCAGCCAGGCCGCACCGTGCTCGCTGGAAACGGGGGTGAACAACGCATCGGCCGGGGACGAGGTGCGGCTGACCGCGGATGAGTACTACCTCGACACCCAGTTGGTCATCTCGCAGCCCAACGTCACGATCTCCGGCCCTCCCGGGCGCTACGCCCCGTCGGACTTCCGCTCGTTCATCTTCTTCCGCACCGAGGCCGAGGCAGGGGTTCCCGCGGGATTCGACGACCTGACCAAGGTCCTCGTGCAGCAGGATGGTTTCAGCCTGCGACGGGTGTCGGTGGTCGGCGGCGCGGAC
>JBIIJJ010000133.1:0-4966 GCA_044233875.1 Miltoncostaeaceae bacterium
CAAGGGCGCCATGCCCGGCGGTCTCGTGAGCGGAACTGAGCTCGCGGATGTCGTGGCCTACGTCGAATCCATCAAGTAACCGAGACCGAGCGAAGAACATGGCAACTCACGCACCCGCTCCCGCACACGCTCCCGGTGGCAGCCACGAGATCCACCAGGACCCGCGGCCCGTCTCGTACTGGTGGATCCGCGCTGCCTACGGCACGGTCGCCGGAATCCTCTTCTCGTTCCTGCTGGTCTTCCTGCTCCGCGCCATCTTCGGCTTCGAGCCCCTCTGGGATGGCGCCGTGTACGGCGGCGTGGCCGGCCTCATCGGTGGAATCGGCTTCCTCTGGGGCATCGGCTGCTTCGACTTCTGGCTGCACTGGGCCAAGGGCGGCGACATCAGCCATGAGGATCACTCCTTCCACGGCGTCACCAACTGGAAGCAGTACTTCCGGCTGAACACCGACCACAAGGTCATCGGCATCCAGTACCTGGCGATGACCCTGTTCTTCATGCTCTGGGGCGGGCTCATGGCCCTGCTCATCCGCACGGAGCTCGCCGCACCGGGCCAGCAGTTCGCCGATGGCGAGACCTACAACGGGTTCCTCAGCATGCACGCCACGCTGATGATCTTCGTGTTCGCCGTGCCGGTGTTCGGCGGCATCGCCAACTACGTGCTGCCCATCATGCTGGGCGCCAAGGACATGGCGTTCCCGCGCCTGAATGCCCTCTCGTTCTGGTTCCTTCCCGTTGCCGGCTTCATGTTCCTGGCCAGCATGTTCACGGGCATGTTCTCCGCCGCGTGGACCGCCTACCCGCCGCTGGCCAGCCAGGGCACCATGGGCCAGACGCTGTTCGAGCTCGGCGTGCAGTTCGCCGGCGCGTCATCGATCGCGACGGCCATCAACTTCCTGGCGACCATCATCACGATGCGCGCGCCGGGCATGACCATCTGGCGCATGCCCATCCTCGCCTGGGCCACCGGGGTCACCTCGGTGCTCGTGGTGTTCGCCACGCCGTTCGTGGCGGGCTCGCAGTTCCTCACGATGTTCGACCGCATCATGGGCACGAACTTCTTCGTGCCCGATCAGGGCGGCGACGTCATCATGTACCAGCACATCTTCTGGTTCTACTCGCACCCGGCCGTGTACATCATGCTGTTGCCCGGCTTCGGCATCATCAGCGAGGTCATCGCCACGTTCGCGCGAAAGCCGCTATTCGGCTATCGCGCCATGGCGTTCTCCATGGTGGCCATCGCCGTGCTCGGCTTCGGCGTGTGGGCCCACCACATGTTCGTGTCGGGCATGGCCGCCTGGCTGCGCGTGCCGATGATGATCACCACCATCATCATCGCGGTTCCCACCGGCGTGAAGATGTGGTCGTGGCTCGCCACCCTGTGGCAGGGCAAGATCCATATGAAGACCCCAATGCTGTGGGCATTGGGCTTCCTCTTCACCTTCCTCATGGGTGGCCTGTCGGGAGTGTTCCTCGGCGTGGTGCCCATCGACATCCAGGTGTCGGACACCTACTTCGTCACCGCCCACCTGCACTACGTGCTGTACGGCGGAAGCGTCTACACGGTCTTCGCGGGCATCTATTACTGGTTCCCCAAGATGACCGGCAAGATGTACAACGAACGCCTGGGCGCATGGCATTTCTGGCTCACGTTCATCGGTACCCAGCTGACCTTCCTGCCCATGCACTGGCAGGGCCTGCAGGGAATGCCCCGCCGCGTGGCCGACTACGACCCCCGCTTCGAGACGGTGAACTCCATCGAGACCGTCGGGTCGTACATGCTCGGAATCGCCACGATCGTCTTCTTCTACAACATGATCGTGTCGTGGAAGTCGGGCCCCAAGGCGCCATGGAACCCCTGGCGCGGCAAGACCCTCGAGTGGATGGTGTCGTCACCGCCGCCGCTCTTCAACTTCGACGCCGTCCCGCAGGTCGTGGGTGGCCCGTACCAGTACGGAATCCCGGACGCACGCCACGCCGTGGTGTTCGCCCCCGAGGAGTTCGGCGGTGAGCTGACCGAGGACACCCGCTACCCGGTGGTGGTGGTTGCCAACCAGACGCTCACCTCACAGACGCTGATCGACGAGATCCGTGCGCGCAATTCCGAGGGCCTCTGGTCGTTCGAGTTGGTGGTACCGGTGGAAGATGGCAATCGCGAGATCGCGCAGCGCCGTCTGGCCACCACCCTGGCGATTCTCGCCGAGTACGGCGTGTCGGCCACGGGTCGGGTCGCCGAGGGCGACGTGGTCGCCGTTGCCACCGAGGCCGCCAGGGAGACCAACCCGAACGAGCTCGTCATGGCAACCCTCCCGCTCGCCGAGAGCGAGTGGATGCGCAGCGACTCCGTCGACAAGGTGCGCAAGGGCATCGCAATGCCGATCAGCCACGTGGTGGTGCCGGCCAACGACGCCCGCGCACTGGGCGGCGCCTCCGCGCTGCCGCTGGTGATGATCGTGGCCACCGAGGCCGTGGGTGCCGAGGCGCTCGCCACCGTGGTGCGCACGCGTGCCGACGCCGAGCCCGCCCGCTTCACCGTGGTGGCTCCGCTCGACCTTCCCGACCCCCGCTGGGGTGCCGAGGCCAACGAGCGCCGCCGGGCTGCGGGTGAGGCGATGACCGCCACGGTCAACGCGCTGGTGAACACCGGCGTGGCGGTGGATGGCCAGGTGATGGACGACGCGCCGGGCGAGGCCCTGCCGCTGGCCATCAACGCCTACAAGCCATCGCGCATCATCGTCGCCGGCATCAACGGCGAGGCGCGTGCCCTGGCGGAGGCCGCCGAGGCAGCCGCGGGCGATGTGCCCGTCGAGACCGTCAACATCGGCGCGGCAGCGGGGGCGTAGGAATGGCCACGACCACCCCCGAACACACCACGGCGCCGCCGGTGCCCGAGCAGAAGCAGCACATGAACGCGTCGCTCATGGCGATGCTGCTGTTCATCGGGTCCGAGCTCATGCTGTTCGCCTCGCTGTTCACGGCGTACTTCTTCATCCGGTACGGCGTGGCCAACGAGACCTGGCCGCCCCTCAAGCAGGACGGCGAGCCGTTCGAGCTCCCGGTGCTGCTCACGGGCGTGAACACGCTGCTCCTCGTGGCATCCTCGTTCACCCTGTGGTGGGGCGAGAAGCGCCTGGCAGTGGGTGACAACAAGGGCCTCATCCGCGGCCTGTGGGTGACCATCCTCATGGGCGGCACCTTCCTCATCATCCAGCTCAACGAGTACGCGCACCTCGGGTTCACCCCGCAGGACCGGGCGTTCAGCGGCGCCTTCTACACCCTCACCGGGTTCCACGGCGCCCACGTGCTGGTGGGCCTCATCCTCCTGGGCCTGTGCCTGAAGCGCGCGTACCGCAACGACTTCTCGCACTCGTACAACACGCCGCTCACCGCGGCCTCGTACTACTGGCACTTCGTCGACATCGTCTGGGTGCTCCTGTTCTTCCTCGTCTACGTCATCTAGGGATCCCGTTGCGCTCACGACTTCTCGCTTCGACCGTCGCGGTCGCCCTGGTGGGCGGCGCCGTTGCCCTGTCGGGCTGCGGCGGGGCCGAGAACACCCTGGCCACCGCAGACACCGCGGCCGGCAAGACCAAGTTCGTGCAGTCGTGTGGCGGCTGCCACACCCTGGCGGATGCCGGTACCAAGGGCATCTCGGGTCCGAACCTCGACGACGCCTTCCGC
Source organism: Miltoncostaeaceae bacterium (assembly GCA_044233875.1). GTDB lineage: Bacteria > Actinomycetota > Thermoleophilia > Miltoncostaeales > Miltoncostaeaceae > SYFI01. The sequence continues at coordinate 3,682 of JBIIJJ010000133.1, forward strand.
TACCCGCGCGAGCAGGGCTTCGAGGAGACCCAGTTCTACGGCGTGGTCAAGCGCTGGATCGAGATCTCCCCGCAGCCGAACAAGCCCGGTTCGTACCCCGTGGCCATGCCGCAGAACCTCGTCACCGGCAAGGACGCCGAGGATGTCTCGGCGTACGTGGCCAAGTTCGCCGGCATCAAGCCCCTGAGTGACGTGCGTGAGCTCTCGCCGGCAGTGGCGGGTACCCCGCCCGCGCAGGGCAAGGGCCCGTCGACGCCCGCCGACGGGGGCGCCGAGAACCCCTGATGCCCGCCGACCGCGCGAACCTGGTTGGCTCGCGCGTGCTCGTGACCGGTGCATCACGCGGGTACGGCGCAGCGATCGCGCGTGCCCTGGCGGCGAATGATGCCCGCCTCGTGCTCACGGCCACCGACACCGGCCACCTCGCCCACGTGATGGAGCGCTGCGTCGATGCCGGGGCCCGGTGCACCGCCGTCGCACTCGACCTCGCCGATGAGGGGTCGATCGACCGGGCGGCTGCCGAGGTGGCCACGGCGGTGCCGCGGCTCGAGGGCGTGGTGCTGAATGCCGGAGTGCTGGGCCCCATGGGGCCGCTCGACCGGGCCGACCCCAACGCCATCCGGCACGCCATCGATGTGGACCTCACGGGCCAGGTGCGCCTGCTGCAGCGCCTCTCGCCCATGATCGCGCAGGAGGCCGGCGTGGTGCTCGTGACATCCGGGGCCGCGGGCCGACCCGGGTATGGCGCCTACGCACTGGGCAAGGCGGGCCTCGAGGCGCTGGGCCTGATGCTCCGTGAGGAGTGGGCCGATCGTGGCATCCGCGTGGTGTGCGTGAACCCGGGCCCGGTGCGCACCGACATGCGGGCGGAGGCGCACCCCGGGGAAGACCCCGCCACCGTGCCGCCGCCATCGGAGCGCGTGGACCCGGTGATCGCGGTGCTTGCGGGGGACGACCCCGGCCCGCTCGTGCAGGCATCCGAGTGGGGGCTCGCGTGACGCCCGCCGATCCCCGCACGCAGCAGCCAATGCCCCGTCTGGTGCAGCCAGCCGGATGGCGCGACATCCCCATCGATCCCGTGGACGAACCCCTGGTGGCGGTGGCCGACCTCGGGCCGCGCGTCATGGAGGACCCCCGCTACTTCGCCATGGGGCTCCCCGGGTCGCTGCCGCGGTGCTGGGTGCGTGAGGGCCTGGGGCAGCGCCTCGTGCGCGCAGCGGAGACGCTTCCCGATGGCCTGGTGCTGCTGGTGTGGGATGGCTGGCGGAGCATCGGGACGCAGGCG